>URLP01000034.1 GCA_900548635.1 uncultured Megasphaera sp. | reverse complement strand
TGCGGCGGCCCGTTCGATGCGGGCCGTCTTTTCTTCTATCGTCCCGCCGAGGCCGGGATAGATCGAAATACCTGTTTCCATTATTCTCCCTCCTTCGGGTCGTCAAAGCCCAGGATGTACGTGGCGATGAAGCCGGCGACGTAGGCCGTGACCAGACCCAGCAAGTACATGGGGATGTTGTCCGTGCTGGCTGCCAGGGGCAGGCCGGAGATGCCAATCGTTGCGGCGCCGACCATGTAGGCCGCCTGGACGGCGCCGCCGAAGGCACCGCCGAAGCCGGCACCCAGACCGGCGCTGATGAAGGGCTTGCCCATGGGCAGGGTGACGCCGTAGATTAGCGGTTCACCGACGCCCATCAGGCCGACGGGCAGGGCCGAGGCGATCGTCTTGCGCAGGGCCTTGTTCTTGGTCTTGATGTAGACAGCCGCCGCGGCGCCGACCTGACCGCCGCCGGCCATGGCCAGGATGGGCAGGAGGATGGTTACGCCGTAGCGCGAGAGCAGTTCCGCGTGGATCGGCGTCAGGCCCTGATGGATGCCGACCATGACCATGGGCAGGAAGGTGCCGCCCAGGATGAAGCCCGTCACGGCACCGCCGGTGCCGATGGATTCCGTCGCCGCGTAGCCGATGGCTTCCGAGAGATAGCCGCCGATGGGCTGGCAGAGGAAGAGGGCGACGAAGGTCGAAATGACGACGACCAAAAAGGGCGTCACAAAGAGGTCGAACATATCCGGTACGATGCGGTGCAGTTTCTTTTCCAGCCACGACGAAAAGAAGACGACTAGGAGGACAGCGATGATGCCGCCCCGGCCGGGGACCAGGGATTCGCCGAAGAGCTGGATCTGGGCCAGGTTCGGATGCGTGAGGATGGCCGCCATGACGCCGCCCAGCATGGGCGAGCCGCCGAATTCTTTCGCCGCATTGATGCCGACGAAGATGTTCAGTCCATAGAAAGCGGCGTTGCCGGCAATGGCCAGGACCTGCAGCAGCGGCTGGGAGGACAAGGTCGGATCGACTTTGAAGGCAATGTTGAGGAGCCCTGTAATCAGGCCGCAGGCGATGAAGGCCGGGATGATGGGCACGAAGATGTGGGCGATTTTCTTCAGGGCCAGTTTGGCCGGCGTGGCATTGCGGCGCTGGATTTTTTCATGCAGGGCCTGGCCGTCAAAGGGGGCTTTGTCGCCCGTACTGTCTGCAGCGGGGGCAGGGGACGCCGCTGGTGTTTCTTCCGGTGCTGCTTCGAGGAGGGGGGCAAAGGCCTGATAGAGCTTGGTCGCCTTGCCCGGGCCAACGATGATCTGCCATTCGTCGCCGGACTTATTGATGCCCATGACGCCGGGCAGTTTGGCCAGGTCCTCCTTGGTGAAGTGTTCGTCTTTGACGGTCAGGCGCAGGCGGGTCATGCAGTTGTAGGCCTTTTCGATGTTGGCGGCCGGGCCCGTGATGTCATAGACGGCTTTGGCCAGTTTATCGTAATCCATGGGCAACCTCCTTGAGAACGGCGGCGACATAGCCGTGAGCGGCGTTAAGCCGTGCTTCGGCTGCGTCTGCCGGGATATCCAGGAGGACCATGACGATGGCTGTCTTGGCCCGGCCGCCGCTTGCTTTCAGAGCAGATACGGCCTGGCTGCGCGTGCAGCCCGTCGCTGTCATGACGATGCGCCGTGCCCGTTCTTCCAGCTTCTGGTTGGACGATTTGACATCGACCATCAGGTTGCCGTAGACTTTGCCCAGGCGGATCATGGCGCCCGTCGAGAGCATGTTGGCAATCATTTTCTGGGCCGTGCCGGCCTTCATGCGCGTCGAGCCTGTGACGACTTCCGGACCGACGACGGCGCAGAGATCGATGTCGGCACATTTGCCGATGGCAGAATTAGGCGAGCAGTCGATTGCAATCGTCGCGGCGCCGACGCTTTTGGCATAAGTCAGGCCGCCGACGACGTAAGGCGTGCGACCTGAGGCGCTGAGGCCGACGACGACATCATCTTTCGTCAGCTTTTTAGCCATTAAATCCTCTTTGCCCAGCTGCGGCGAATCTTCGGCGCCTTCTTTGGCCCGGAAGATGGCTTCGTAGCCGCCGGCGATGAGGCCCTGGATGCGGTCCGGGTCCGTGCTGTACGTCGGCGGGCATTCGACGGCGTCGAGGATGCCCAGGCGGCCCGACGTGCCGGAACCCATGTAAAAGAGGCGGCTGCCGCCGCGCAGGCTGTCGGCGATGACGTCAACGGCGCGGGCAATAGCCGGAATGATGGCGCCGACCGCGTCGGCAACCTTGTGGTCTTCTTCATTTATAATACGCAGCATCTCTTCCGTCGAGACGCTGTCGATGTGCTGACTGCGGCTGTTGCGCTGTTCCGTAGCCAGTCTATCCAGTTCAATCATAGTCTTTCCTTTCTTTCATCGCAAGTATTCTATCATTTTCAAATATACAATTCTAATTATAGAGAGTGTTGGGAGGACTTGCAATAGGCCTTTTTTTCATGGACCCAAACCTTTATTTTTTTGCCGTTTCATGGTATGATTAATCTGCACGCAGTGTCCTGTGTGCCATGTGCGCCCATAGCTCAGCTGGATAGAGCAGCAGTTTCCTAAACTGCGTGTCGGATGTTCGAGTCATCTTGGGCGCACCATTTTTTTATCTGAAAGGTGGTATACCCTATGTCCGATATGAAGAATCCACTGGCTTCTTTCCATGAAGAACCCATGCATGATACTGATTATACACTGGCGGAAGTCGTTGCCGAAGCCAGACGCTGCCTGAACTGCAAAGTACCGCAGTGCCGCAAGGGCTGCCCGATTGAAAATGATATCCCGACTTTCATCCACGCCGTAACCGAAGGGGATTTCGGCATGGCTGCGGAAATTGTCTATAATCACAGCGACCTGCCGGCTATCTGCGGCCGCGTCTGTCCGAGGGAAAAGCAGTGTGAAGGCCACTGCGTCCTCGGCAAAAAGGGAAAACATGTGGAAATCGGCAAAATCGAACGCTTCATCGCGGACATCGCTTTTGAAGGCGCTTTCCTGCCTAACTCTGTCAGCAAAAAAACGGCAGGCCGCGTCGCCGTCATCGGCTGCGGTCCGGCAGGCATGGCAGCGGCCCGGGAACTGGCAAAGCTCGACTATGACGTCACGATCTTTGAAGCGGCGTCCCAGCCCGGCGGCACCATGACCTACGGCATCCCGACCTTCCGCCTCCACAAGGAACTGCTCCAGCGCGAAGCAAAGGCCCTGACGGACATGGGCGTGACCATTGAATATAACGTTAAAATCGGAATCGATAAACCTTTTGCAGAACTGCAGCAGAAATTTGACGCCGTCTTCATCGCCATCGGCACGATGAATGCCTGGAACCTCGGCGTCGACAACGATACCCTCGACGGCGTCGTCGATGCAGAACAGTTCCTGCGCGACGTCCAGCGCGTCCAGTGCGGTGAAGTCGCTCTCGAAGACCTGCCTGTCAAAAAAGGCGATCAGGTCATCGTCGTCGGTGCCGGCAATGTCGCCATCGATGCGGCCCGTACGTCCCTGCGCCTCGGTGCGGACGTCAAGATCGTCTACCGCCGGGCGGAAAAGAACATGAAGTGCCTGCCTTCGGAATACGAAGAAGCCAAGGCCGACGGCGTCCAGTTTCAGTTCTATTCGGCACCGAAAGCCGTCGTCGGCACGGATTATGTAGAAGGACTAAAATATGAAAAGCAGCAGATTCTCGAAGACGCGACGATGGTACCGACAGGGGAGTTCGGCGTCGTTCCGGCCAATAAAATCATCGCAGCCATCGGCAACAAGCCGGAACTGCCCGTCGTTAAAGCCCTCGGCGTCGATGCCAACGATGACGGCTACATCGCCGTCAAAGAGATGCCCTACGGCATGACCAGCAAAGAAGGTATTTTTGCTGCCGGTGATATCGTCCACAAACCGCAGACCGTCGTTTTGGCCATGCGCGAAGGCCGCAGGACCGCTGCCGGCATCGATCAGTATTTGAAAGCCCGCAGAATCATGGCGGCTGCGCAGGCAAAAGCATAAGGAGGTCCTAAGGATGAGCGAATTGACACGGCAGATCCTGAAGGCCAATGAAGCCTTCGTCAAACAATCCTTATCTCAAGGCGGCTTTGACAGTATCAGTAAGTATCCGAGCCGCAATCTGGCCGTCCTGACCTGTATGGATACGCGCCTTTTGAGCTTCCTCGAACCGGCCATGGGCCTTGCCCGCGGCGAAGCGAAACTGATCAAAGTCGCCGGCAATACGGCCTTTGAAGATTTCGACAGCGTCATCGGCAGCCTTATGGTCGCCGTCTATGAACTGCACGTCCACGACATCATCGTCATGGGCCATGATGACTGCGGCATGCTCAAGACGACGGCAGACAGCCTCTGCCGCCACATGGCCGAAGAAGGCATCGACGAAAAAGCCATCGCCGCGGTCCGTCCGAAGCTTGAACAGTGGGCCGACCCGATTACGGATGTCGATGCTTCTGTCTGCGACACCGTAGAGCGCCTGCGCCGCAATCCCTATCTGCCTTCATCCCTTACGATTTACGGCATGGTCATCCATCCGCACACGGGCGAAATCCGCGTCGTCGACGATGGAGACCGGAAATAGGAGGTCTTATGAGTCTTGTTGAAGAACGTATGAAAGAACACGCTGCTGTCCTCGAAGCGACGGCGGCACTGATTCCGGATATTGAAAAAGCCGGGGCCCTTTTTAAAGGCGCCCTGGCTTCAGGTCATAAAATCCTTTTTTGCGGCAACGGCGGCAGTGCGGCTGATTCCCAGCATTTGGCTGCCGAAATCGTCGGCCGCTTCCAGAAGGAACGGCGGGCTTTCCCGGCTGTGGCCCTGACTGTCGATACGTCGATCCTCACGGCTGTCGGCAATGACTACGGCTTCGACACGGTCTTCCGCCGTCAGGTCCAGGCCTTAGGCGATGCCGGTGACATCCTTGTTGCCATCTCGACATCGGGAAACAGCCGCAATGTCCTCGAAGCCATCGACGAAGCCCATGAAAAAGGCCTCAAGGTCATCGGCATGACGGCCTACGGTGGCGGCAAAATGAAAGACGCCTGCGACATCTGCCTGGCCGTACCGGCAAAAGTGACGGCACGGGCCCAGGAAATGCATATCATGATCGGCCATATCCTCTGCGAAATCGCTGAAAAAGATATGTGATCAATGGACAATGGTCTGGAACTGCTTGTTGCTGCGGATTTTGTCGAAGTGACTCTGCGTCCGCGCTGCGTCCCGGACCTCTTCACCGCCCAGGTCGATAGCCTGTTTTAAATAGGGCAGGGCTTCATCGGCTTTGCCCAAGTCGCCGTAAATCGTGGCGATGCCGTAGTAGCTCCAGGTATTGCTGGGATCGGCGGCGATGACATTCTTGAAATACGTAATGGCCTTGTCGTACTGGCCGTCGATTTTGTAGGCCAGGGCCAGGTTGTAAAAGGACGACGTGTCCTTCGGGGCCAGCTTGAGGGCTTTTTCAATCAGGGCAATGCCCTGGGCGACGTCGTCTTTGCTGCCCGTACTGTTGCCGCGCATGGCCAGGGTGACGCCTTTATTGCTCAGCGCTTCATAGTTATTGGCGTCGAGGGAAAGGGCTTTGTCGAAGTCGGCCAGGGCGCCGGCGTAGTCACCGGCCTGGTATTTCTTCAGGGCCGCGTCGCTGCAGGCTTTGGAATCGGCTTTGATGGCCGGTGCCTGAGACTGGGTCTGTGCTTCCTGTGCGGCCGGCGCCTGCTGGGAAGAGGCCGGCTTCGTGCTGCAGCCACTGCTCCCGACGGCCAGTGCCAGGAGGAGCAGGACGGCCAAATGTTTTTTCTTCATTTTCATTCTCCTGTTCGTCAGTCTGGAAACTATATGAAACATATTATTACAAAATGGGACATCGTGCTCATCGCGATTCTCCTCGTCTTATCGCTTACACCGGAAGCCGTTTTTTATCTGAACGGCAATGACGCGTCTCTCAGCCGGACCTACGCCGTCATCCAGGTCGACGGCAGGGACTATAAAGAAATCCCCTTATCGGGCCATCACGGTACAGATACGATTCCCATCAAGACCGATAAGGGCTACAATCTCATCGTCGTCAAAGACGAGAGCGTCGGCATTACCGAAGCCGATTGTCCCGATAAAATCTGCATCAGCGAGGGCTTCGTCAGCAAACCCGGTGCTACTGTCGTCTGCCTGCCCCACAAGGTTTTGGTGGAAGTGAAGTCTGCCGGCGGCGACGAACCGGATGTCATTCCGGCCCATTAGAGGTAACTTATGAAAAAGACGTTCCACATCATCATCCTGGGCCTTTTCATTGCCCAATCATTGGTTTTATATATCGTCGAAGGCATGCTGCCCGTGCCCTTCATCGCGCCTGGGGCGAAACTGGGGCTGGCCAACCTGATTACGGTCATCGCCCTCTATGCCCTGCCGCGCAAACGCGACGTCTGCATTATTCTCCTCGTGCGCATCATCCTGGCCACGGCTTTTGGCGGCGGCATTAATGCCTTCTTCTACAGCGTCGCCGGCGCGGCCTTCAGTTTGGGGGCCATGATGCTCTGCAAACAGACAGGGAAATTCTCCATCATCGGCGTCAGCACGGCCGGCGGTATCTTCCACAATCTGGGGCAGGTCATCGTCGCCTCGCTGGTCGTCGAGAATATCAAGATCATGCTCTACCTGCCTATCCTGGCTGTCGCCGGCACGGGTACGGGCATCCTCATCGGCATTACGTCTGTCTTCACCCTGCGCCATCTGCAGAAACTGCCTATCTATAAGCGGATGCAGGAGTGATGAGTTTGTAGTTTGCAGTTTTTAGTTTGTAGTCAGCGTATTGAAATGGAATCGAGCACTTCGTCGGCGAGTTTTACTTTGTCGTCTTTGCTGCCGTCGCAGGCGACGACGACGATCCATGTGGCCGGCCCGTCAGCAAAGCCGATGAGGCGGGCGCGCATGGACTTGTCTTCATACGTAAAGGTGAAGGTCTGGACGACGGCGTGCTTGCCGCTGACCGTCGTCGTGTCCTGGCTGACCGAGACGTTCTGGGCATTGATCTTGGAAAGGACAGCGCCCGACGCCGCTTCGGCCGTATCGTTCAGGCGCTGGCTGATGGACTGGCCCTGACTGATGTGCAGGTCGTCGTACATCTGCTGCGTGTCGATGCTGTTGGTGTAAATGGCGATGTAGAGTCCGCTGTCCATTTCCCCATAGAGGCGGCTGCCCTTGAAATAGCGCTGCGTCAGCGGGTCCACAGGGACCGGGAAGTCGAGCTTCTGCAGATTGCCCGGCAGTTTCAGGGAAATCGTCGAGCCGATGCCTTCGACTTGTTTTTCTTTCAGGGAAATCTTGTAGCATGCCGTCAGGCTGAAGGTGACGGCAATGAGCAATAAGAACAGCAAAAGGGTGCGGATTTTTTGTGTTTTCATAGAACACCTCGTTGTTGAAATTATTTAAACGGCAGGATCCCGAAGGAAACGAGCAGGTAAAAAGCGGGATAGAGAATGAGGATATAGAGGAGCTGCGTCGTAATGAACGGCGCCATGGCCAGGTTGACATTCAAGTCATAGAGGCGCTCCGTAATCAGGGCGTTGATGGCACAGGGCGTAGCCATAACGATGATGATCGTCCCCAGGAGGACCGGATCCGACGTAAAGAGAAGGGCTACGAAATAGGAGACGAGCGGCGTGAGGATCATCTTGATGGGGATGAGGTCCAAGGTCTTTGCGGCATAAGCCTTGAAGTGGGAGAAATCGATGAGATAGCCGACCGGAATCAGGGCGACCCAGGCACTGACATGGACCAGCGCCTGAAAGACGGGCGTAAAGACGGCAGGCCTCGGTACACCTGCGGCGTGCAGGCCGATGCCGATGAAGATGGCCACGACGGAAAGCTGGTTCCAGTTGATGAAGATAGCCTGCCAATTATTGCGGAAGAAGACAAAAAAATTGTGCTCCCTGCCGCCGTGCTGGTAATAGTAGCCCATGGGGAAGAGAACGAAGAACATCAGCAGGTTCTGGAAGACACCGATAATCTGGACGTAGGCATAGGCCATTTCCCCGTAAAGGATGTAGCAGCAGAGGCCGCCGAGCATGCCCGTGTTGGCGGGGATGGCGGCGATGAGGTAGCTGCCCCGGTCGACGAAGTCCGTAAATTTGCGCTGTCGCCCCAGGAGGAGGACGACGAATAAGGGCAGGAGGCCGTTGAAAAAGGCGAAGAAGGGCAGGCTGAGGAGGTCCGTACGCAGGGGCAGGACCCAGAAGCTGAGCAACGTCAGAACCGTGACGACGACGATGATGTTGAAGTGGATGAGCCAGTTCGTCTGCGCCGGCGTCAGCCAGCGGCGGCGTTTGGCCGTGTAGCCGACGAGCATGGGCACGATGATATCCGTGAAGATGTAGACCATGCGGAGTGTCGTATCTTCCATAGGTCCTCCTTATTTGCTGCGGGCAGCGCGGAAGGCGTCGGCCAGGGAGAAGGTCAGCGGTTCTGCCGGTTTGGTGGCGTCGATGATCGGCTGCATGATGTCGCGGAATTCTTCTTTCTTTTTCGAAAGGATATAGAGTTTGGACGTATTGCGGGCGTCCCAGAGGGCGTCGTGCATCTGGCCGTCGAAGGTTTCCCCGAGGGCGCTGACGGCCTTGTCCAGGGCGATGACGTTGTCCAGTCCCAGGAGGTTGCAGTAGATCTGCTGGAAATTCTGCCAGTGGTCGAGCATCCAGCGGACGCGGCTGTCCTGTTCGTCCACGCCTTTGAGGCGCAGTTCACAGTCCAGCTGGCGCCAGTCGTTCTCGCTCCAGGCAAACATTTCATAATCGTCGTCACAGCCGTCATTGCACCAGCTCAGGAAATGGTCGAAGGCCTGGCGGAAATGGGGCTTGCCGGCCAGCATTTCCATGGTAATGCCCGTCAGTTCCTGACAGGTCTGGTTCATGGCTGTCGTGTATTCGGGCTGCACATATTCCTTATACGACGAGATTTCTTTATCATTTTCGTCTATTTTTACGGCACCAATTTCAATGATTTCCCCTTTACAGATACGGCGCGCTTCCTTCTGGTCGCGGCCGATCGGATTCATCTCGAAATCGACGAATACGGCTTTCATGAGAGTCACTCCTTTCTTTTTTTGCAGTGATTACCCCTTATTATACCATAAGAAAAGGGCCGCCGCATAATGCGGCGAGCCCTTTTCGTGGTTCGTTTTCCGTGTTTCGTTTGGCGAAAATCATCATCGATGCCGATTGGGATATACACAGGATTCGCGCGGGCTCGCTACGTGCGAGCCCCTACAACGGCAAACGATGAACGCCCCACGACAAACGATCTTTAGAATGCCGGCAGGACGGTGCCCTGGAAGTGTTCTTCGATGAATTTCTTAACCGGTTCAGACTGGTAGATTTCCAAGACTTTCTTGTACGTTTCGTTGTTTTCGTCACCCTGGCGGACAGCCATGACGTTGGCATACGGCGAATCCTTCGATTCGACGAGGAGCGAATCTTTCTGCGGGTTTAGGCCGGCCGGGATAGCGTAGTTCGTATTGACGCAGGCCAAGTCCGTGTCGTCGAGGGAGCGGGGAATCTGAGCGGCGTCGAGTTCGACGAACTGGAGATTCTTCGGATTTTCCGTGATGTCCGTGACGGAAGCGTCGACGGAGTTGCCGTTCTTCAATTTAATCAGGCCTGCCTGCTGGAGCAGGAGGAGAGCGCGGGCACCGTTGGTCGGGTCGTTCGGAATCGTGACTTTGGCACCGTCGGCGACATCTTTGATGTCTTTATATTTGTGCGAGTAAACAGCCATGGGCAGGATGATGGTCTTGCCGATGGACGTGATTTTCAAGCCCTGTTTCTTGACGACGTTGTCCATGTACGGCTGGTGCTGCATGGAGTTCATATCGAGGTCGCCTTCGGCCAGGGCCTTGTTCGGCTGGACATAGTCGTTGAATTCGACGACTTTGATGGTGATACCCTGTTTCGCTGCTTCTTTGGCGACTTCTTCCATGACTTCTGCGTGCGGACCGGCAGTAACGCCCATCTTGATTTCTTTTTTATCACCGGAAGCACCGGAATTGGAAGACGAACCGCAGCCGGCGGCGAAGAGGCAGGTCGTGGCGATGAGGGCTGCAGCAAAGAGTTTTTTAACTGTTGCGTTCATGGAATCATTTCCTTTCTAAAGTAAAGTTGCCGGTCAAAAAGAAAAGCCGTCATACAGATGACGGCTTTGAGTTCGCTTCGTTCATCTGCCGGTATTACCGTTGGACTTGGCACCTATCCCATTTGGGGGTTGCCGCAGTGTCATCGGGCCATTCCCTCGACTGCTCTTGATGAAAGACAATGTAATCTTGTTGGTGTACATGATAGCACCCATGGAATGTATCTGTCAAGCATTTTTTACAGTCAGATTTTAGTTAAACGTTTGAGACTTTTATGGGGATATGGTAAAATGTGTTTACTGATTGTCGACGCATAAACGGGCCCGCCACGTGCGGGCCCCTACACTGCAAACTGGAAACTATAAACTGTAAACTATTATTAGGGGGTGAAACAATATGCTCAGTAAACGCGCGGTCCTTTGGCAGATTTACAGTGCCAAGACGTTCTACTTTCTCGGCGGCTTCGGCTTTACAGCCTGGGCTTCGCTTATTCCTTTTTTGACGCGTCAGCTTTCCATTCCGGATGACCTGCTCGGCTTCCTGCTTCTGGCCGTCGGCTTCGGCGCCCTGCTGATGATGTTCTTTGCCGGCACCATTGCCGCCCGCCTCGGCTGCCGCCGTTCCCTGACCCTGGGCGGCCTGGCCATCGTTGTCTTCCTCAATGCCCTCTGCTATGTGCCGTCCTATGCCCTGGCCGTCGCTGCGGCTGCCTGCCTCGGTTCGTCCCTGGGCCTCCTCGACGTTGTCGTCAATATAAACGGCATTTACATTGAACGTAAAGTGCGTAAACGTCTGATGTCCGGCATGCAGGCCATGTGGTCTCTGGGAAATTTCGCCGGCGCCGCCTTCTTTGCCGCCTGTCTGCACGTAGGCCTGCCATGGCAGGGCGTCGCCTTTGGCGGGACCCTGCTGATTGCGGTCCTGACTCTTTTCTTTGCACCACACCTGCAGAGTGAACGCCAGAAACAGCAGGGCAGTACCCATCTTGTACGGCCTAAGGGCATCATCATCCTCATCGGCCTGGTCTGCACGATTTCCTTCCTCGTCGAAGGCTCCATCAATGACTGGAGCGGCGTCTTCATGACCACAGAAAAGGGCATCGACATTTCTAAATCCGGTCTCGGCCTGACGTTGTTTACAGCGACGGCCTTCCTGGCCCGCCTCGGCGGCGACTCCATGGCCATGCACCTCGGCTCGCGGCGCCTTCTGGGATTTTCTCTGCCCATCGGCCTGGTCGGCTTCCTGGGCCTCCTCTTCATTCCTGACGGCCCCTTCCTCTTTGTCTCGTACGTCCTCATCGGTTTGGGTTGCGCCAACACGGTCCCCGTCTTCTACTCCCTCTTGGGCACGCAGAAAGCCATGCCCGTCGCCGACGCCGTCTCCGCCGTCAGCACCATTGGCTACGTCGGCATCCTCTTAGCGCCGGCCGTCCTTGGCTTCATAGGCCGCGCCGTCAGCCTCTATGCCTCCTTCGCACTCGTGACAGGGCTGTTAATCGTCATGTACTTCATGGCGATGAGGCTGTTGGGGAACTAAAAAAGCCTGCCGCAGGGGCAGGCTTTTTTCTTACGCGTCAATCACTTTTCCAGGATTGAGGATGTCTTTCGGGTCCATGGCCCGTTTAATGGTTTTCATGATTTTCAGTTCGCCTTTCGGGGTGAACTGTTCCATGTATTTCAGCTTCTTGGCACCGATGCCGTGTTCGCCGGCCAGGCGGCCGCCGACGCTGTAGGCATAGGCGTAGACCTGCTGATGGAATTCTTCGACGTTCTTTTCCCATTCTTCGTCGCTCATGTCCATCTTGCAGAGGACGATGTGCAGGTTGCCGTCGCCGATGTGGGCGTTGATTTTGACTTCAAAGGGATAATTCTTGCCGATATCCATGATTTTTTCAATGGTGCCGGCGATTTTGTGGACCGGTACGACGACGTCGTCCGTGAGGAAGACCTTGCTCTGGAGTTCGACAGAGGTCTGGCAGTTGCGGCGCATGTTCCAGACGCGGTCGTCCGCTTCGAGGACTTCCGCAGCGCCCGATTCTTCACAGATCGTGCAGACACTGTCCATCTTGGTGTCCAGTTCGTCTTCGTGGAACGTTTCGACCGTAATGATGACGTAAATGCCGTCTTCATAATGAGGCATGTCCTTATAGTGGCAGTAATCGGCACAGCCGCGGACGTAGGAGTTGTCCATGTATTCGACGCTCGTCGGGTCGATGCCGGCTTTCATCAGTTTCGGCACCATGTGCAGGGCCTGGCGCGGATCTGTGTAGATAGCCAGGACGTCGAAACGGTACGGCGGCAGGGGAATCAGCTTGACTGTGACTTTCGTGATGATGCCCAGCGTCCCTTCGCTGCCGATCATCAACTGTTCCAGATCATAGCCGGTCGAGCATTTTTTGAGAATACGGCCGCATTCGACGATGTCACCTGTCGGCGTGACGACTTCCAGGCAGTAGACCTGGTCGCGCGTGACGCCGTAGCGGACGGCGCGCAGGCCGCCGGCATTGGTAGCCAGGTTGCCGCCGATGAGGCAGCTTTCGGCGCTGGACGGGTCGCCGGCATACATGAGGCCGACTTTCTTGGCGGCGTTCTGCAGATCAACTGTGCGGACGCCGGCTTCGACGGTCATGTACATGCCTTCTTCATTCAGTTCAAGGATTTTATTGAGGCGGTCCATGCAGAGAACGAGGCCGCCGCAGACCGGGATGGCACCGTCAGCGAGGCTCGTACCGCCGCTGCGGACGGTGATGGGGAAGTCGTATTCATTGGCTAATTTCACGATGGCCGAGATTTCTTCGGCATTGGCCGGCGAAACGGCGGCTTCCGGCATATGGAACATGGCCGGGTTCGTTTCATAGTCTGTCTGGTACTGCAAAAGCATGTCTTTATCGGTCTTGACGTACGTCGGGCCGGTAATGGCTTTTAATTTTTCGATGATTTCAGGCGTAATAGGCTGATAGGTTTTCAAAGGAAAGACCCCTTTCCGCAAATATAACTTAAGTGTTTCCATTTTACCACGCAAAAATGCGTCTGAAAAGAGCCTTAGAACTTGAAGTCAATCGTCGCCGAGACGCCGACACCCTGGACGCGGTTCAGATTGCTGACGTCCGTCGTGGCCATCGGGATGAGCGCGTTAGCCCGGGCAATGTGGTTGAATTCACCTTCCAGCTGGGCTACGGCCTTGACTTTTTCGACCTGCGCCGTCGGGCCGACGACCTGGACGGCACCGATATATTTCCCTGTGCCGACGCTGATGATCGGCACGACTTTCGTTGCGTAGTCCATGCCGACACCGTTCTTCATGAGCAGCTTGTTGAGGAAGCTGTTGATGGAATCGCCGTATTTCGAGACGAGAACGGAAATGCCGCCGACTTTCAGGATTGAGCCGAGGTTAAAGGCCTGGACGGCTGTGCCGCCGGCAAAACCGAGGAGCGAAGCCACCGTAACGGCAGCGATGAGTTGTTTTTTCATGAGGGTTGCCTCCTAAATTTATACTTTTTCATGATTCCTGCCGCGCGCGAGCGACGCCGCGACGGCAAGGAAGCAGAGAACTGCCAGGATGATGAAGGAAAGATGCAGGGCCGCGACGACGCCTTCCGCGTAGGACGCGTACTTGGCCGTCTCCGTCGTCATGATGAAGGTGACGACGGCCATGCTCAGGGCCTGGCCGAGGTTGCGCGAGAGGGCCAGGATGCTCGAGGCGATGCCGTGATGCATCTTCTTGACAGAGCCCATGATGGCGCTGTTGTTGGGCGCACCAAAGAGGGCTGCGCCGAGTCCGATGAAAATGAGGAAGACCGCTGCGCCGCCGATGGGGACGTGTGGGAAGAGGGCGAAGGCCGTCAGGCCCATCGCTGTCAAAAGCAAGCCCAGAGAGGCGATGCCGCGGGGGCCGTATTTATCCGATAAGTCTCCGGCCTTTGGTGACAAGAAGGCCATGATGATCGGCTGGACGAGGAGAATCGCTCCTGAGAGGGCCGGCGAAAGACCGAGGATGAGCTGGAAGTAGAGGGAGAGCAGGAAAGAGACGGCGTAGGTCGAGCTGTACTGGATGAGGGCGGCCAGATTGGACATGGAGAAGGTCAGGTTGCGGAAGAGATAGAGCGGCAGGAGGGGATGGAAGGATTTCCCTTCGTGGATGATGAAAATCCCGAGAATCACCAGGCCGGCGAAAAAGAAGGTGCCGTAGTCATCGAAGGACGAGAGCCCGTAGAGGGCCAGGATGATGCCGCTGATGCAGAGAGCGGAACTGACGAGATTGACGAAAGGCGCGCCGTTGGCATACCATTCTTCTTTGATAGGGCGGATTAGATTGTAGGAAATGAAGATGGCAATTGCCGAAAAGAGGAAGATACAGCGCCAGCCGACGAACTGCGTCAGAGCCCCGCCGATGACCGGCCCTAGAGAGAGACCGAGGTAGGTCAGGGCGACGGCCTTGCCGAGGATGTGCCCCTGATGGTCTTCATCCGTCGTCGCCAGTAGCAGGGGCATATAGGAGACATAGACGCCGGCCAGGGCGATGCCCTGCAGTGCCCGCAGGCCGATGAGGACCGGCAGG
>URLP01000033.1 GCA_900548635.1 uncultured Megasphaera sp. | reverse complement strand
GGCCATGACGCCGAACTGGCTGTCCGTAAAGCCCAGGATGGGCTGGGTGAAGACTTCGATGAGTGTAAAGACCGTGCCCAGGATGGCTACGATGGCGACGGCCAGGACGGACTGGTCGGCCTTGGCCTTGAGGGCGCCGGACACGCCCATGACGGCGGCGGCGCCGCAGATGCTGCAGCCACAGGCCGTGAGCAGGGCCAGGGTGTGGTCGACGCGCAGGAAACGGGCGGCGGCGTAATTGAGGGGAATCATGATGGCGACGACAAAGACTGCCGCTTCCAGACTTTGCAGACCGGCGCTGACCAGGACGATGAGATTCAGCTTGAACCCCAGGAAGATGATGCCGGCCCGGAGGAATTTGTTGGCAATGAAGCCCGTACTTTCCCGGGCTGCCAGGGTGACGGGACGGCAGACCTGGATGACCATGCCCAATAGCAGGGCCAGGACGAGATGGCCGATGAGGGAAAAGCCAGGCAGAGCTGCCAGGGATTGGCCGGCCAGGGAACAGGCCAGGGTCAGGACGACGCCGAGCAGGGCGTGGCGCCAGTCGATCATAGTGGATAAATGCATGATGAAGTCACTCCTATACTGATATTTGAGATGCCTCCAGTATAATCTGCCTCTTTTAATAAGTAAAATACTAGGATATAATATAATCTATAAGTATTTGCTTATGAATCGAGGAGGAGAAGTCCATGACCTTGCGCCATTTCCGCATTTTCCTGACTGTCTGCGAGCGGCTGAGCATGACCGAAGCGGCCCGCCAGCTCCACATCAGCCAGCCGTCAGTCACCCAGGCCATCCATGAAATGGAAGACCATTACGGCATATTGTTATTCGAACGCCTGGGTCGTCATATTTACCTGACCGCTGCCGGCGAGAACTTGAAACAGTATGCCTATCAGATTTTATCGCTCTGCCAGCAGGCTGAAGACAGCCTGACAGCCATGCAGCGCTCATTGCCTATCCGCCTGGGCGCGAGCATCACCATCGGCGACATCTTCCTGGTGGAGCTCCTGACGTATTGCCGCAGGACGCGGCCTGACTGGTCTATCTTGTCGGCCATCCACAACACGGAAGAGCTGGAGCAGTTCCTGATCGAAGACAAATTGGACCTGGCCCTCGTCGAAGGACGGGTCCAGTCGCCGTATCTCGTATCCCGCCCCATCCTTACGGATTATCTGACCCTCATCGCCTCGCCGGACAGCGAATGGAGCCGCAAGGCCATTACAGCGCCACAGGACCTGGATGGCCTGCCCGTCTTCGTCCGCGAACAGGGAAGCGGCACGCGGGATCTCTTTGAGCGCGTCCTGGAAGCACACCACCTGACCTGTCAGGTCGTCGGCGTCTATAACAATTTGGAAGCCATCAAGAAAGCCGTCATGGCCAACCTGGGGCTCGCCGTCTTGTCCCGCCGCCTGGTCCAGGACGAAATCAAAACGGGCCGCCTCGTCGAGCTCCCCTTGCCAGATCTTGAATTCAAGCGCCATTTCCGCCTGGTACACCACAAGAATAAATACCTGACCCAACCCATGCAGGACCTCATATCCATCTGCTGCCACAGTGAGAAATGGCTGTAAAGGGCCTATCCTGTGATGTCCCCTTCTACGGGGCAGCGAAGACTCGTTCAATTGACAGGGCAGGGACAAGCTGTGTTTGCGCAGGCCTATGGATCTTGGCAGCAAGCGCAGCAGCAACTGGAATCCCGTTTGGGAATTTTGATGATATACGAAAAAAGGCTCTTTTGTGGAGCTGGTGGGATATGTGATAGACCAGAAAGCCTGGTGTCTTAGACAATCAATGACATTGACCCATTATTAGAGGGGATTCAAAAAGAAAAAATGACCGCCATCTGTTTCCGACAGAGCGGTCATTTTTGATGCTATTTTTTTTCTTTTGTGCTTTCACCGACGATGTACGGCGGACGGCCTTTGCTTTCGTTATAGATGCGGCCGACGTATTCGCCGAGGATGCCCATGAAGGTGAACTGGACGCCGCCGATGAAGAGGATAAGGGAGATGAGGGACGGATAGCCCGGTACGTCTTCACCGAAGAACAACGTGCGCAGGACGATGAAGACGAGGTAGATGGCGGCGACAAAAGCCAGGATGCAGCCGGTGAAGGCGGCAATGCGCAAGGGCGATGTCGTGAAACTGGTAATACCGTCGATGGCCAGGTTGAAGAGTTTCCAGTAGTTCCACTTGGTCTTGCCGGCAGCCCGGGGCGGCCTGTCGAAGAGGATTTCTTTCTTCTCAAAGCCAATCCAGCAGAAGAGGCCTTTCGTGTAGCGCTGACATTCGCGCAGGCTGCACAGGGCTTTGACGCAGCGTTTGTCCAGGAGGCGGAAGTCGCCGACATCTTCCTGGATCGGGACAGGGGATAACTTTTTCAGCAGGCGGTAATAGACGTGGCTCGACCACTTCTTGAAGAACGTTTCCCCCTCACGGTGGCGCCGGCGGGCCGAGACGTCGCGGTAGCCTTTTTCCCACCAGGCAATCATGTCCGGCAGCAGTTCCGGCGGGTCCTGGAGGTCGGCGTCCATGATGACCAGGGCGTCGCCTTCGGCGTAGTCCATGCCGGCCAGCATAGCCGCTTCCTTGCCGAAGTTGCGCGACAAGGACACGTAGGCGACGCGTCTGTCTTTCTCATGGAGCTGGCGCAGGATGGACAGGGTCTGGTCGTGGCTGCCGTCGTTGACGAAAATGAAGGTGAAGGCATAGTCTGGCAGGCCGTCGATGACGGCACACGTCTTTTCGTAGAACTTGGGCAGGACGGCTTCTTCGTTATAACAGGGGACGAGAATGTCAATTTGTTTCATCACGATTACCTCCTGCGGCAGCTTGATTCAAGAGAACGGTATAGTCTTCCACATCGAAGCGCTGGGCCGGGGTAGAACCCAGGACGCGCAGGGCTTCGTCGCGGTATTTCGGCTGGACGACGACTATCGTCGGCTCAGGGCTGTTCCAGCGGTCATACAGGTCCTGGCTGCCGTAGTACATGTTCGTCCGGTCTGTATGATGGATGCCGAATTCCAGCTCGCCCATGAAGTTGCCGGCGGCGATGGGCCGGTCCAGGTAGTAGACCAGGCCGGGCATGAACGAGCCGTACATGATGATGGGCGTGCTGTCTGGGATGTTCAAGGCCCGGATGTCCTGGCTGACCGTGTAGGCCGTCTGGTGATCGTGAATCTGGCCTTGTACCTGATGGGCGCCGAGGCCGAAGCCGTAGGCCATGACGCTGAGGATGACCAAGACGGAGAAGAAATCCCGTTTGCGGTGCCAGACCCAGGCTGACGCTACGGTGCCGATGAAGAGCGAGGCGATGAGCAGGCCGCCGTTTTTGATGAAGTCCGGCACACTCAGGAAATCCGTGTGCATCAGGTAGGCGATGCCGGCACCCGTAAAGAGCAGGCAGAGGAGAGAATTGATGAAGAAGCTGTGGCCGAGCCATCTCTTTTCCTGCCGGCACCGTTCCAGCGAAGCCGCCAGGAGGACGGACAGGGGCAGCCAGCAGGGCAGGATGTACGTCGGCAGCTTGGAGTCGGAAATGCTGTAGAAGACGTAGATCAGGCCGGCCCAGAGCGTAAGGAGCAGGAGATCCTGCTTATGGCGCAGTGTGCCGGGGCTGCGGAAAATCCCTTTCTTGCTGAAAAAAGCCGCCAAAAAGCCCGTCCAGGGCATGAGGCCGGCGAGGAGGACCGGTACGAAGTAGTACCAGGGATGGAAGCGTTCGTGCATCTTCGTGGCAAAGCGCAGGAAGTGTTCGCGGATGAAGAAGAAATAGAAGAAATCCGGATTCCGCTGGCAGACCAGGTAGTACCAGGGCACGGCGATGACCAGAAAAAGGAGGATGCCCGGCACGTAAAAGAGCTTCAGGAAGAGGCGCGGCCGCTTGCTCAGCAGGGCATACCAGAAGAGGATGCCAACGGGGAAGACGATGGCGATGAGGCCTTTCGTGAGCATGCCGAAGCCCATGGCGGCATAGAAGAGGAGCAGGTATTTCTTGTTTTCCGTCCGCTCAAAGACGTAGAACGAGACCAGGCAGGCGTCGATGAAAAAGGTCAGGGCCATGTCCATGACGCCGATAGAGGCGACGATGAGCTGCAGCGCTGACGTAGCTACGATGATGGCGGCGAGGATCCCCGTGCGCCGGCCGTACATGGTGCGGCCCAGCCAGAAAGCCAGGAAGACGTTTCCAAGACCCGTCAGGGCCGGCAGGATGCGGCCTGTGAATTCACGGAAGCCGAAGAGTTCCATGGACAGGGCCGTGATCCAGTATTGGAAAATAGGTTTCTCGAAATAGGGCATATAGTCGAAATGGGGCGTGATGTAGTCGCCGGAGAGGACCATTTCCATGGCGACCCGGTGATAGCGCCCTTCGTCGAGCTCGATGAGATGATACGACCCGATGTGGGCCAGGTACAAAAAGGCCGCGGCGGCGATGAAGAGGCCCATCAAAAAGTGCCGATGGCGGCGAAGTGCGTCAGTCATAATATACCTCCTGTAATCAATCTATTTCTTATTAGTATACAGGAAGTTCCTAAATAAATCCTAAATAGAATGACAATTTACTGCTTTTTTGGGATTTTTTTGATTTTTTTCGACATCGTCAGTCCGTCTGTAATGGCTGTCCTGTGGTTGGATACGTTTGTGCAGCAGGTTGGCGAATTCTTCGACGTAGTAAGTGCTGTTATCTTTGCGCCAGAAAAGACAATAGTGGCGCAGCAGGGGCTTCCCGTCCTTATATAAAGGCAGGCGGACGGAAGCGGTACCGGCCGGCGTCGTAGCATTGAACGTTTCCAGTGGCAGATAGCCCCGGTTGCTGGCGACGAGGAGCCGGGCGTCTTCCAGGGTGCGGGCAAAGAGAAAATTTTCAGCAAATCCCAGGGTATCGGTATAATACGCCTCTTCAGCCTGTTCTTGTTCAGCAGAAGCTACGAGGACGCAGGGGATGCGTCTGAGACCTTCCAGGGACAGGTGGTTCTGCCGGCTCAAGGAATTTTGCAGAGAGATTTCAGCATACAGGACGCCCGTAGCCAGGATGTCGTTCTCGTAGGTATCGGAAAAGGCCCGGCGCTGGTCATTGAGGACTATGTCAGCCTTTTTACTGCGAAGCTGCTCGTACAGGTCTTCGTGGGTTCCGTTGAAAATATGGATGGTAACTTCCGGATATTGCGCCGAAAAGGCAGCGATGGTTTCATATAATTCACTGCCGCAGTAATTGTTGAGGTAGCCCAGCCGCAGCTGCAGTTCCTGATCTTCGCCGAGGCGGCGTGTCTCTTTCTGGAAGGCGTCGATTTCCTGCAGCAGCTCCTTGCCGTGGCGGTAAAAGTATTCTCCCGCCGGGGTCAGACTGAACGTGCGGTTTTGCCGGAACAGCAGGGGGACGCCGAGGTCGTCTTCCAGAGCCTTGATTTGTTGGGACACGGCAGACTGGGAAATCTCCAGGGCATACGATGCTTCGGTGAAACTGTGGGCTTCAACGACAGCTATGAAATATTTCATCTGGCGGAACAGCATGACATTCACCCTTTCTTTTTGAGTCCATTATAACGCTTTTTTCGCATAAGTAAAACTAATGGAAAGTGCCTGAAAGTGAAATTGTTTAAAAACGGCAGATTTCGTAAAATAACCATGTCAGCAGGAACAAGCACTCCTGCCAGGTACTCTTTGAATCGTATGTTTTTCATAATACAGGAGGTTATCTTATGAATATCAATGCCAAAGAAGTCGTCGTGTTAGTCGGGTCCGGCCAGATAGGACAGGCTATTGCCCGCCGCGTCGGAGCCGGCCGCCATATAGTGCTGGCTGATTTGAAACAGGAACATGCCGATCAGGCTGCCAAAGTCCTGGAAGATACGGGATTTGAAACGAGTACGCTGGCTGCCGATATTTCGTCGCGTCAGTCTATCCTTCAGCTCATCGGACATGCCAAGCAGTTTGGGGCCATTAAATATCTCATCGATGCTGCCGGCGTATCGCCGTCACAGGCACCGGTCGAGCAAATCTTGAAAGTCGATTTATACGGGACGGCCGTCCTCTTGGAAGAATTCGGCAAGGTCATCGCTGCAGGCGGTTCGGGCATCATCATTTCATCGCAGTCCGGCCATCGCCTGGGAGCGCTGACGCCGGAGGAAAATGAGCAGTTGGCCACGACGCCGACAGAAGCGCTGCTGGACCTCCCGTTTCTCAAAGAAATCACGGATACCCTGAAAGCGTATCAGTATTCCAAGCGCTGTAATGTCCTGCGCGTCATGTATGAAGCTACCCGCTGGGGCCATCGTGGAGCGACGGTCAATTCCATCAGCCCGGGCATCATCATTACGCCGCTTGCCAACGACGAACTCCACGGTCCCCGCGGAGAAGGCTACCGCAAGATGTTGTCCCTTTGCCCGGCCGGTCGTGCCGGCAGCCCGGATGAAGTCGGCGACCTGGCTGAGTTCCTCATGAGCCATAAAGGCCGTTTCATTTCAGGGAGCGACTTCCTCATCGACGGCGGGACGACGGCGTCGTACTGGTTCGGCGACCTGCAGTATTTGAAAGAAACGCACTGATGAGGATAATTCTGTGATGAAACAATATAGAGATACAATCGTCTTTTTGTTGACATCAGTGTTACTGCTGGGATTTCTCATCGTAATCGGAAACGGCCGCCCCAGGTCGGTGGACAGCGTTTCCCAGGCTACGCCGCCGGCTTCCCGGCAGCAGGAAATCCAGACGAATCTGGGGAATCTCAAGGAGAAGAAAATCCTCATCGCCTATTTTTCACGGACCGGGGAAAACTATCAGGTCGGTTATATCCAGAAAGGCAACACCCACATCGTAGCTGATATGATTGCCCAGGAAACGGGCGGGACGCTCTTTGAAATCCGTCCCGATGTGCCTTATCCGGAAGACTACCAGGATACGGTCCGTCGGGCACAACAGGAAAAACAGGAACAAGCCCGTCCCAAGCTGGCCGGCTGGAAGAAGGAACCTATCTGACGCCGCCTTTGCAGATTGACTGCGGTTGCAGAGTGTTCCTGGGCAAGAATGTCTTTGCCAACCACAATCTGACCATCATGTCCCTGGGCACCGTGACCATTGAAGACGGCGTCATGCTGGGTCCGGAAGTCGGTATTTTCACGGTAAATCATGAACCGAAGAATATCCGTACCGTCATGACCAAGGAAATATACATCAAAAAAAATGCCTGGATTGGGGCGAGAGCCAGCATCCTGCCGGGCGTGAAGATGTTGTGATGGGCCTCATATCAAGACTGGTTTATCGGACGGGCGAGGAGAAATCAAGGAAAGGGCCCGGCCGACAGGGCATGGACAGACAGGCCGGGAACGGATATAATGGAAGAAACGATTTCACGGAAGGAGCGATTCTATTATGTTACATATTGGCCTGACTGGCGGCATTGCTTCCGGCAAGAGTACTGTCGTCACGATGCTGCGCGGATTAGGGGCTGGCATCGTCGACTGCGACGTCATCGCCCATGACGTCGTCGAACCGGGTTCGGAAGGACTCAAGGCCGTCGCCGCGGCTTTTGGGCCGAAGACACTTTTGCCTGACGGCTCCATGGACCGGGCTTACATCGGCAGTGTCGTTTTTGGCGATAAGGCGAAGAAAGCGCAGCTTGAAGCCATTCTTTTCCCCCTCATCCATGCCGGTATCGATGAAGAAATCAAAAAAATTGAAGAAAATAAAAAAAATCCTGTCATTTTCCTTGACATGCCCCTGCTTTATGAGGTAAAATACGATTCGTACGTTGACGAAACGTGGCTGGTATACGTCGATTCGGCTACTCAGCTTACGCGGCTGATGAAGCGGAACGGCTATCGCGAAAGCGAAGCACTGGCCCGGATTCATGCACAGCTTCCTATCGACGCAAAACGGTCTTTAGCACAGGTTGTCATCGACAATACCGGCTCTCCGGAAGAGACGCAGAAACAGGTAGAAATCGCATGGCAGGATCTGATGGACCGCATCAACAGATAGGGAGGAAACGTTGAGAAAGAGAACAGGCACCAAAGGAAAAATCATCATAGCAGCATTGTTGCTTTGTCTTTCCGCATTGTACTTTTATTCTTGGAAAGATGATGTCATGCGGAAATTCGTATATCCCCTCCAGTATGATTATCTGGTCCGGCAGTATGCGTATGACGACAAGGTCGATCCTGCACTGGTGGCTTCCGTCATCCTGGTGGAAAGCAAGTTCGATGAACGTGCGGCCTCCCAGCCCGGTGCTCATGGCCTCATGCAGCTCATGCCCGACACGGCCCAATGGGTCGCTGACAAGATGGGGATGACTGACTACACGCCTGACAAGCTCAACGACGTCCGTACAAACATCAGGTTGGGAACCTGGTACCTGGCTTATTTATTGAAGGAATACGACGGGAATCAAGTACTGGCCTTGGCTGCGTATAATGCCGGCCGGGGACATGTGGACTCGTGGATCCGGAAATACGGCTGGACGAAAGATTTTCAAGAAATTGAAAAAATCCCCTTTTCAGAAACGCGAGAATATGTTAAAATAGTCTTGCTGAACGAAAAGCATTACAAACAGCTTTACGATTTCTGAGTTATGCGGTTGTGGCGGAATGGCAGACGCGCTGTCTTCAGGCGGCAGTGATCTTCGATCGTGCGGGTTCAACTCCCGCCAACCGCACCATTTTTACTATGGATGCTACATTGATTGAAACACTCAAACAATGGAATATCACGACTGTTCTCCCACTTTCAGTGGGAGATTTTCAGTTATTGGAAGAATATCGCATGATCGAGAAAGACGGCAAGCCCGTCGAGTACCGCTTGTTCACTTATGAGAATCAGGACAACGGCTGGACCGTGCGGGCCATCTTCAACCCCGAATCGGAAGAATTCTCGATCCGCACGGATATCGGCATGCTGGAATTCGCCCTCATCGAATTCATTACGGATTCCTTTGAGCTCTTCCGCTCGATGGTCGAAGAACGGCTGGCGCGCATCGTCAATGACTACTACGTCGACAGGAAACGCAATTTCAGCATCATCTTACGGAACAAAGGCGTCCCCGACGTGGAATGGGATGATTTCCTGCCCGAAAGCTATAAAGGCTTCCGGCGCCTCATCAAGCCGAACGATGCAGTACGCATCATCAACGGGTCCTATATGATTCTTTCTTATTACGATGCAGCTACGCGCAGCGGCCTTTCGCTGATGTACAATCTCCTGCGCGATGACTTCTTCGCCGAACGGCGCGTGCAGAACTTCCCGAACCTGGTCCACGACTTCGATACGTCGTCCCTGAAAGAACTGGAAAAAGCCTTGAAGAAACGCCTCGTGCCCGTCCTCGATACGATTGCGGCAGACCGGGACAAGTCGTTGTCAGAATGAGCAGACAGTGGTATACTAAAAGTAATTTAGATGTTTTGATGCAAAGAGTGGGTGAAAGCCCACTCTTAACTTTTACCTGTAGGAAATTTTTGAAGACAAGCTGGTGAATACGATGAGACGTGAACATATTGAAGATTTGATTGCCAAAGAAGTAGAAAAGATTATCGAAGGGACCAAGCTGGAACTGGTCGACGTCGAATACGTGCGCGAACGAAACTGGTATCTGCGCGTATTCATCGACAAAGAAGGCGGTGTCGACCTGGAAGACTGCCAGGCGGTCAGTGAAAAGCTGAGCAAGGTCCTCGATGAAAAGGATCCAATCAGCGACAATTATCTCCTGGAAGTGTCCTCGCCGGGCCTGGACCGGATTCTGAAGAAGGATAAGGACTTCGTCCGCTACGCCGGCCGCTCTGTCGACATCCATTTCTTTAAAGCTCATGACGGCGTCAAGGACATGACGGCTGAACTCGTCGGCAAGACGGCTGACGATAAGCTCAAGCTCCGCACGGACGGCCGTGACGAAGAGATAGACATGAAAGAAATATCGCAAGTCCGTTTGCATATTGATTTTTAGTGGAGGTTATTAACGTGAATAAAGAATTGCTCAATGCTATTGCTTACTTATCCAAAGAGAAAGGCGTCTCTCCGGATGTCATCTGTGACTCCCTGGAAGCGGTCCTGATCACGGCCTACAAGAAGGAACCCGACGCCAATCCGACAGCCGAAGTCGAACTGAACCGCACAACCGGCGACTACGCCATCAAAGCGGCAAAGACCGTCGTCGACGAAGTCGAAGACCCGCATACGGAAATCTCTCTCGATAAGGCCCGCCTCATTGATGTCAATTATGAAGTTGGCGACGTCGTCAACGTCGATGTCACGCCGCACAACTTCGGCCGCATCGCCGCTCAGGCTGCCAAACAGGTTATGATCCAGCGCCTGCGCGAAGCGGAACGGAACATCGTCTATGATGAATTCTCGGACCGCACGGACGACATCATCACGGGCATCATCCAGCGCATCGAAAACCGCAACGTCTACGTCGACCTCGGCAAGGCCGAAGCCATTCTGCCGGCATCGGAACAGATCCCGACGGAACACTACAGCGTCGGCCAGCGCATCAAGTGCTATGTCGTCGAAGTCCGCAAGACCACGAAAGGCGCCCAGATCCTCGTCTCGCGCACGCATCCGGGCCTCTTGAAGCGCCTCTTCGAACTGGAAGTACCGGAAATCTATGAAGGTGTCGTCGAACTGAAATCCGTCGCCCGCGAACCGGGCCGCCGCTCGAAGATCGCCGTCTATTCCCGCGATGCCAACGTCGATTCCGTCGGCGCTTGCGTCGGTCCGAAAGGGGCCCGCGTCCAGAACATCGTCTCGGAACTGCAGAACGAAAAGATCGACATCGTCAAATGGGATGAAGATCCGGCCGTCTACATCGCCAACGCCCTCAGCCCGGCCCAGGTCATTTCCGTCACGGTCGATGAAGATGAAAAATCGTCGAGCGTCGTCGTTCCGGACTACCAGCTCTCCCTGGCCATCGGCAAAGCCGGTCAGAATGCCCGCCTCGCTGCGAAGCTGACGAACTGGAAAATCGACATCAAGAGCGAAAGCCAGGCAGCGGAACTTGCCGCACAGGCAGAAGCAGCGCCGACAGAAAGCGAACAGGCAGACGACCTCGATATCTTCAGCGACCTGGCCATGCCGTCTGCTGACGAAGCAGCTGATACAGAAGCCACTACGGAAGGAGAATAAGCATGAAGACCCGAAAGACTCCGATGCGCATCTGTGCCGGCTGTCAGGAACAGAAGAGCAAGAAAGAGATGATCCGCGTTGTCCGCACGCCCGAAGGCAATGTAGAAATCGACAAGACCGGCAAGAAGTCCGGCCGCGGCGTCTACATCTGCCCGAAGAGCGAATGCCTGGAAAAGGCGTATAAAGAACACCGCCTGGAACGGTCCCTGAAGACAAAAGTGTCCAGCGAGATCTACGAAGCCCTGCGGAAGGAGCTCTCGTG
Source organism: uncultured Megasphaera sp. (assembly GCA_900548635.1). GTDB lineage: Bacteria > Bacillota > Negativicutes > Veillonellales > Megasphaeraceae > Megasphaera. The sequence goes on along the minus strand of URLP01000033.1, from coordinate 3,406 downwards.
AACGACAAGGCACTGAATCTCCTGGGCCTGGCCTGCCGGGCCGGCAAGGCCGTCTGCGGAGACGGCAGTGCCCAGAAAATTTTGAAGAAGCGGCGCGTCCCTTTACTGTTCCTGGCCTCTGACGGCGGCAGCGACAACGTCGGGAAATACCGCCGTCTGGCAGAACGGAAAGGGATTACCGTGATCGATACATATACGAAAGATGAATTAGGCAGCGCCGTCGGCAGAGCCCAGAGCGTCATCATCCTCATCGATGACAAGGGCTTCGCCGCGGCCATAGAGAAAGTGAAGCGTGATGAATAGAAGGGGGTAACTAGATGACGAAACGAGTATACGAAGCCGCAAAAGAATACGGCGTTCCCGCAAAGACAGTAATCAAGACGCTGGAAGATCATCACATCAAAGCCGGTAATTTCACCGGTATCGACGCAAATATGAAGTCCATCCTCGACGCATCTTTTAAGAAAGGTGCCAAAGGGACAGCGACAGGACATAAAGCAGAAAATAAACAGACAGGGGAAGGAACTAGCCGAAAAGTGAAAGAAACGAGCCGACAGAACAAAAACAAAAAGAACGGCAATCAGCCGAAACAGAATAACCAGAATCAGAACCATAACCACAACGCCAAACACCAGAACCAGGGCGGTCTGCAGAAGCCTGCCAAGGCAGCTCAGGCCAATCAGAACCAGGGCGGCCAGAAGAGCAGCAATACGAACCAGAATTCCCAGAACCGTCAGGGCGGCGACAACAAGCGCACCAAGTATTTTGGTCATTCCCAGGGCGGCAGCGACAACCGCGGCGGCAGCAACAATAAGAACAAGCGCGGCGGCCAGAACAACCGCAATAACAATAAGAACGGCGGCAGCCGTCCCCATACGCTGCTTTCCAATGTCCTGAACAAAGGCAAGCACCACAACAAGAACAAGCGCAATCAGAAGCACCAGGCTCCGGTCCAGGAAGCACCGAAGAAGAAGAATTATCCGACATCCATCGAACTGCCGGAAACGATCATCGTCAAGGACTTCGCAGAACGCCTGGGCCGCGATGTCGGCGAAGTCATGAAGAAGCTCCTCATGGGCGGCATCATGGCGACGATCAACCAGGAACTGGACTTCGAAACGGCCTCCCTCATTGCCGATGAATTCGGCGTCACTGTCACCAAGGAAGCTCCGCCGGAAGATCCGACGGAAATCGAAGAAATCATCGACCCGCCGGAAACGCTGAAGACCCGTCCACCTGTCGTCACCATCATGGGCCACGTCGACCACGGCAAGACGAGCCTCCTCGACGCTATCCGCCAGACTAATGTCACGAGCCACGAAGCCGGCGGCATTACGCAGCACATCGGTGCTTATCAGGTCCGCTACCAGGGCAAGAAGATTACCTTCATGGATACGCCGGGCCACGAAGCTTTCACGGCCATGCGTGCCCGCGGTGCCCAGGTCACGGATATCGCTGTCCTCGTCGTCGCAGCTGACGACGGCGTCATGCCGCAGACCGTTGAATCCATCAACCATGCCAAATCGGCAGGCGTACCGATCATCGTCGCTATCAACAAGATCGATAAAGAAAGTGCCAATCCGGAACACGTCATGCAGCAGCTGACGGAATACGGCCTGGTCAGTGAAGACTGGGGCGGCGACACAATCATGGTCCCCGTTTCGGCGCATAAGAAGATCGGCCTCGACGACCTTTTGGAAAACATCCTCGTCCTCGCAGAAGTCCAGGACCTCAAGGCCAACCCGAACCGTCCGGCTCAGGGCGTCGTCATCGAAGCCAAGCTCGACAAAGGCCGCGGCCCTGTCGCTTCTGTCCTCATCCAGAAAGGGACCCTGCGCGTCGGCGATACGATCATCGTCGGTACGTGCTTCGGCAAAGTCCGCGCCATGAACAATGAACGCGGCGAACGCGTTAAGAAAGCGGAACCGTCCATCCCGGTCGAAATCCTCGGCCTCAACGATGTCCCGGAAGCCGGCGACATCCTCGCCGTGCTCGAGGAGAAGCAGGCCCGCTCCATTGCCGAGGCCCGCATCGAGCGCCAGCGCAACAACCTCATCAAGAGCAAGAAAGTCTCGCTCGACGACCTCTTCCACCAGATCCAGGAAGGCGACATCAAGGACCTCAACATCGTCATCAAGGCCGATGTACAGGGTTCTGTCGAGGCGCTCTCGAGCTCGCTCCTCAAGCTCAACAAGAACGATGAGGTCCGCGTCTCCATCGTCCATTCGGGCGTCGGTGCCGTCAACGAGTCGGATGTCATGCTGGCATCGGCTTCGAACGCCCTGATCATCGCCTTCAACGTCCGCCCGGACGCCAACGCGCGCAAGCTCGCCGACACGGAGAATATCGACATCCGCACGTACCGCGTCATCTACGACGTCATCAACGACGTCAAGGATGCGATGAGCGGCATGCTCAAGCCGAAGTACAAGGAAGTCGTCCAGGGCCGCGTCGAGATCCGCCAGGTCATGAAGTTCTCGAAGGCGCTCGTCGCCGGTTCCTACGTGCTCGAAGGCAAGATCTGCAACAACTCCAAGATCCGCATCATCCGCGACAACATCGAGATCTTCGATGGCGAGATCGACTCGCTGCGCCGCTTCAAGGATGAGGTCAAGGAAGTCAACGCAGGCTACGAGTGCGGCATCTCCATTGTCGACTTCCGCGACTTCAAGGAAGGCGACATCATCGAGGCCTACACGATGGAAGAGATCGCGACGACGATCGCCGATGCCAACAAGGCTGCTGCCAAGAAGCGCGAAGAGCAGGCCAAGGCTGCTGCCGCCAAGGCAAAAGACGCCGAGAAGGACTGAGCTTCACAAGCACATCGCGAGGCGCGACAAGCGATAACGACCAACAATCAACATACGCAACAGACATAGACATACTAGACATAAAGGAGGGAATGCCATGAGCCAGCTCCGGGTAGAGAAGGTCCAGGAGCTCATGAAGCAGGAGATCTCAAAGATCATCCTGCGCGAGCTCAAGGACCCGCGCATCGGTTTCGTGACGGTCACGTCCGTCGAGTGTACGGGCGATTTGCGCGAGGCCAAGGTCTACGTGAGCCTCATGGGCAGTGAACAGCAGGTCAAGGACTGCTGGGCAGGACTGCAGAGTTCGCTCGGCTTCATCCGCCGCGAGATCGGCAAGCGTATCCGCCTGCGCTTCACGCCTGAGCTTTCCTTCGTCGTGGACAAGTCCCTCGACTACAGCGCGCACATCCAAGAGCTGCTGCTGAAGATCGAGGCCGAGGACAAGGCGAAGAACGATTCGACAGAGTCGACAGAGATCGAAGACGACAAGAAAGAAGAACATTGACATGATAGTGACATTGAGTGAAACAGCAGCCATCCTGGCCAGCGCTCAGCGGATTGTCATCACGGCCCACCAGAACCCCGACGGCGACGCC
>URLP01000032.1 GCA_900548635.1 uncultured Megasphaera sp. | reverse complement strand
GTACCGTAGGTGCCGGCGTCGTCTCCGAAATCGAAGGCTAAGCCTGATTTTACCAATAAGAGAGTTGCTACATTCGTGGCAGCTCTCTTTTTTTAGTTTGAAGTTTGAAGTGGGGGGGAGACGTTAGCAATGTAGGGGCGCCCGCCTGAATCCTGTGAATACTTTGTTCTAAGTTTGTACGAATTTTCGGCAAACGAACCACAAAAGGGGCTCGTCGCTTAATGCGACAGCCCCCTTTTCATGGTATAATAGGCTCATCACACAGAGGAGGGTACACCTATGAACATTGCTGAAAATACGGCGGATACGGCGCAGCAGGTGGCCAATGTCGTCCAGGCCGACGTCCAGGCCGACGTCCAGAATCAGGTCTATCAAGGCTTTTCCACGCTGGATCGCCTGAAGGACTTTTTGCTCAACCATGGGCCTGACGTCATCTATGCCATTATCATCTTCATGGTTGGTCGCTACGTCGCCAGGGCCTTCAAGGACTTGGCCGTCCGCATGATGAACCATGCCAATTACGACCACACGGTCATTACTTTCGTCAGCCAGCTCATTTATTATGCCATCATGGCCCTGGTCCTCCTGTCGGCCCTGAATAAGGCCGGCATCCCGACCAATTCCTTCCTGGCCGCTTTCGGCGCCTTTGGTTTGGCCGTCGGCCTGGCTCTGCAGAGCAATCTTTCGAATTTCGCTTCAGGCCTCCTCATCCTCATCTTCAAGCCCTTCAAGGCCGGCGACTGGATTTCCGTCGGCGGCGTCGAAGGCAGCGTCAAGGGCATCCAGATGATGAATACGGCCATTACGACGAAGGATAACAAGACCATCTTCATCCCGAATTCGAGCATTACGTCGTCGCAGGTGACCAACAGCTCCTATCAGTCCGAACGGTACATCACCTTTTACTTCGATATCAGTTACCAGAACGACCATCACAAAGTCATTGCCCTCTTGAAGCAGATTTTCCGGGAAGACAAGCGGGTCCTCAACGCCGACACCATGGAAATCGGCATCCGCGAATTTGCCGACAATTCCGTACGCATCGCCGCCTTCCCGAAAGTCGCCAACGCCGATTATTTCCCCGTCTACTACGACACCATGTCCAAAGTCAAAGACGCCTTCGATGCCAACGGCATCGACATACCCTATCCCCAGCGAGTCGTGTATATACAAAAAGAGTGAAAATAGCCCGTCGTAAGACGGGCTATTTTGTGGTTCGTTTGGCGTAATTGTTAAAAATTAAAACCTTCACGCCCCACGACCCACGACAAACGGCAGACGACGTGAAAAAAGGATTGTGCATGATGACAGAAAAACTTCGTGTGACAATCCTTTTTCATTGTACTATGTGAAAAAAAGAATAATCTTTATTAACGGGCTTATACGTGGAAAGTGAAAAATTATCTTGCATTTTACGTCTAACTCTCACCTTTTCTATACTTTAATAGCAATAATAGTCTATTGATTTATTCCTTTTTACTATGATATGATAATATTATGTTGTTAGGGAATCGAATAATTCGGATTCGATAGCTACTTAGAATTTACTAAGTTCAAAAAGTAACAAAGAAAAGGAGAATTTGCATTATGGTATTTTTATTAGCACTGTCACCGATCCTGTGGCTCATCATTTCCCTGGGCTTCCTGAAGATGCAGAGCTTCAAGGCTTGTCCTATTGCGCTGCTCATTTCCTTTGCCGTCGCCCTGGCCTGGTACAAGATGCCCGGCATGGACGCCGCCACGGCAGCTCTCGAAGGGGTGGCCCTTGCCTGCTGGCCGATCCTCTTGGTCATCATTGCCGCCATCTTTACGTATAACCTGACCTTGTACACGAAGAGTATGGACATCGTCAAGCACATGCTGACAACGGTCAGCAAGGACCGCCGCGTCCTGGCCCTGCTCATCGGCTGGGGCTTCGGTGCCTTCATGGAAGGCATGGCCGGCTTCGGTACGGCCATTGCCATCCCGGCTTCCATGCTGGTCGCCCTCGGTTTCGAACCTATCAAAGCCATTATGGTCTGCCTCGTCGCCAACTCCGTGCCGACGACCTTCGGCTCCATCGGCATCCCGGCCAGCACCCTGGCCAATCTCACCGGTCTCGATCCGGTCCAGCTCTCGACATACATTACGCTCCAGATCCTGCCCCTGAACATCATCTGTCCTTTCGTCATCGTTGCCATCGTCGGCGGTTCCCTGAAAGCCCTCAAAGGCGTCTTTACCATTACCCTGCTCTCGGCCTTGGGACTGGCTATTCCGGAACTGATCATTTCGGCCTTTGTCGGTCCTGAACTGGCAGTTATGGCTTCGTCTATCGTCATCATGGCCCTCATCGTCCTCTATTCCCATTTCCGTCCCAGCGAAAATCCGGAATACGCTATGGACATCAATCCGGCCCACGTTCCTCTCAAAGGCGGTCTCCTGGCCTGCCTGCCTTTTATCCTCATCTTCGTTTTCCTGCTCGTCACGTCGAAACTCGTGCCTTTCATCAACGGTCCGCTCATGGCGATTAAATCGTCGGTCCTCATCTATACCGGCCAGGGCGCGACGCCGTATACCTTCGTCTGGGTCAATACACCGGGCATCCTCATCCTTTTGGCGGCCTTCATCAGCGGCAAAGCTCAGTCGGCCAGCTTCGGCGAAATGCTCCATGTCCTTTGGAATACCATCAAAGGCCTGCGCAATACGATCATCACGATTATCGCCGTCATTGCCACGGCTAAAGTCATGGGCTACAGCGGCATGACCTCCCAGATTGCCCGCACGGCCGTTGAAGCGACAGGGATGATGTATCCGGCGATTGCCCCGCTCATCGGTTCCGTCGGTACCTTCATCACCGGCTCGGCCACGTCGAGCAATGTCCTCTTCGGCAATCTCCAGACCGATGCAGCGGCAGCCATCAATGCCAATAAAGCCTGGCTGGCAGCGGCCAACTCGGCGGGGACCTGCGTCGGCAAGATGATCTCGCCCCAGAGCATCGCCATCGCTGTAGGGGCCATCTCCCTGACCGGCAAGGACAACGAAATCCTCCAGGCCATCATGAAAGTCTACGTCCCGTACATCGTCCTCTTGGGCGCCATCGTCTACTTCGGACAAGCACTTGTGGGGTAAAGTTTGTAGTTTTTAGTTTGTAGTTATGGACCGCGTAAGAAGGTTTACCGCCTTCAGACGCGGTCCTTTTTTCATGTCGTTCATCGTAGGACGTTCATCGTTCATCGTTGTAGGGGCGGCCATAATCGGCCGTCCCTACAACGATGAACAATCTCTACACGTGCCAATTTTCACATACTATACGTAATAGTCATGCTTGAAATTTAACAGTACCTTTTTCGCATGAGTATTTTACGGCGGTTTGCTGTTTTATGATAAATAATATCATTTAAATAGAAATCGAATAGCATAAAATGGCTTTAAATAGATGATGATGCAAACAAATATCAAAATTTATTTAATTATAACTATCAGGATTTATAATTCTAAAGTAGAATCAATTTGTAGATTTTCTATGCACAAAAGCTAACTTTTTCCTATTTATTCATTGACGTTATTGATTTTCCATGATATTATTCTAGTCAGTAATTCACCTTTGGAAAATTTTTCACAAAGGTACTACGACAGAAGCGTCGATACATTCCATTTAGCAGGAGGAAGTTACGGTAATGAGAAAAGTAGAAATCATTACAGCTGAACAAGCAGCTCAGCTCGTAAAAGACAACGACACGATTACGTCTATCGGCTTCGTCAGCAGCGCCCATCCGGAAGCACTGACCAAAGCTTTGGAAAAACGGTTCCTCGACACCAACCAGCCGCAGAACCTGACTTACATCTATGCAGGTTCCCAGGGCAAACGCGACGGCCGTGCTGCAGAACACCTGGCACATACGGGTCTTTTGAAACGCGCCATCATCGGTCACTGGCAGACCGTTCCGGCCATCGGCAAACTGGCCGTGGAAAACAAAATCGAAGCGTACAACTTCTCGCAGGGCACGCTCGTCCACTGGTTCCGCGCACTGGCTGGCCACAAACTCGGCGTCTTCACGGACATCGGTTTGGAAACCTTCCTCGACCCGCGTCAGCTCGGCGGCAAACTCAATGACGTAACCAAAGAAGACCTCGTCAAATTAATCGAAGTCGACGGTCACGAACAGCTTTTCTATCCGACCTTCCCGGTCAACGTAGCTTTCCTCCGCGGTACCTATGCTGATGAAGCAGGCAACATCACGATGGATCAGGAAATCGGACCTTTCGAAAGCACGTCCGTTGCCCAGGCCGTTCACAACTGCGGCGGCAAAGTCGTCGTCCAGGTCAAGGACGTCGTCGCGCACGGCAGCCTCGACCCGCGCATGGTCAAGATTCCCGGCATCTATGTCGACTACGTCGTCGTAGCCGCTCCGGAAGATCATCAGCAGACCTATGATTGCGAATACGATCCGTCCCTCAGCGGTGAACACCGTGCTCCCGAAGGTGCTGCAGAAGCAGCGCTGCCGATGAGCGCCAAGAAGATCATCGGCCGCCGCGGCGCTTTGGAATTGACTGAAAACGCTGTCGTCAACCTCGGCGTCGGCGCTCCGGAATTCGTCGCTTCCGTTGCCGGTGAAGAAGGCATTGCCGATACGATCACCCTGACCGTCGAAGGCGGTGCTATCGGCGGCGTACCGCAGGGCGGCGCACGCTTCGGTTCTTCCCGCAATGCCGATGCCATCATCGACCACACCTACCAGTTTGACTTCTACGACGGCGGCGGCCTCGACATCGCTTACCTCGGCCTTGCCCAGTGCGATGAAAAAGGCAACATCAACGTCAGCAAGTTCGGCACGAACGTTGCCGGCTGCGGCGGTTTCCCGAACATTTCCCAGCAGACGCCGAACGTTTACTTCTGCGGCACCTTCACGGCCGGCGGCCTGAAAATCGCTGTCGAAGACGGCAAAGTCAAGATCCTTCAGGAAGGCAAAGCCAAGAAATTCATCAAGAACGTCGACCAGATTACCTTCAACGGTTCCTACGCTGCCCGCAACGGCAAACACGTTCTCTACATCACGGAACGCTGCGTATTCGAACTGACCAAAGAAGGCCTGAAACTGATCGAAGTCGCACCGGGCATCGATATTGAAAAAGATATCCTCGCTCACATGGACTTCAAACCGATCATCGACAATCCCAAGACCATGGACGCCCGTCTCTTCCAGGACGGCCCGATGGGTTTGAAAAAATAAATCATCATTTTTTAGAAAAAGAAGAAAGGTGAAAGCCGTGTATACTCTCGGAATCGACGTTGGTTCGTCCTCTTCCAAGGCAGTCATCCTGGAAGATGGCAAAAAGATTCTTGCCCATGCCGTCGTTGAAATCGGCACCGGCTCGACCGGTCCGGAACGCGTCCTGGGCGAAGTGTTCAAAGATACGAATTTAAAGATTGAAGACATGGCAAACATTATCGCAACAGGCTACGGCCGCTTCAATGTGGAATGTGCCAAAGGCGAAGTCAGCGAAATCACGTGCCATGCCAAAGGGGCAATCTTCGAATGCCCCGGTACGACGACCATCCTCGATATCGGCGGTCAGGACGTCAAATCGATCAAACTGGACGGCCAGGGCCTGGTCATGCAGTTTGCCATGAACGATAAATGCGCCGCTGGTACGGGCCGTTTCCTCGACGTCATGTCGAAAGTACTGGAAATCCCGATGTCTGAAATGGGGGACTGGTACTTCAAGTCGAAGCATCCCGCTGCCGTCAGCAGTACCTGCACGGTTTTTGCTGAATCGGAAGTCATTTCCCTTCTTTCCAAAAATATCCCGAAAGAAGACATCGTAGCCGGTGTCCATCAGTCCATCGCCGCTAAGGCCTGCGCCCTCGTGCGCCGTGTCGGCGTCGGTGCGGATCTGACCATGACCGGCGGCGGCTCCCGCGATCCCGGTGTCGTCGATGCCGTCTCGAAAGAATTAGGTATCCCTGTCAGAGTTGCTCTGCACCCGCAAGCCGTTGGTGCTCTTGGAGCTGCTTTGATTGCTTATGATAAAATCAAGAAATAAGTCAAAGGAGAGAGAAAATCATGAGTGAAGAAAAAACAGTAGATATTGAAAGCATGAGCGCCAAGGAAGCTCTTGGCTACTTCTTGCCGAAAGTCGATGCAGACGCACGTAAAGCGAAAAAGGAAGGCCGCCTCGTTTGCTGGTCCGCTTCCGTCGCTCCTCCGGAATTCTGCACCGCTATGGACATCGCCATCGTCTATCCGGAAACCCACGCAGCCGGCATTGGTGCCCGCCACGGCGCACCGGCAATGCTCGAAGTTGCTGAAAACAAAGGCTATAACCAGGACATCTGTTCCTACTGCCGCGTCAACATGGGCTATATGGAACTCATCAAACAGGAAGCTCTGACAGGTAAAACTCCGGAAGTCCTCAAAAACTCTCCGGCTTCTCCGATTCCTCTTCCGGATGTTGTCCTCACCTGCAACAATATCTGCAATACCCTCCTCAAATGGTATGAAAACCTTGCTAAAGAACTGAACGTACCTCTGATCAACATCGACGTACCGTTCAACCATGAATTCCCGGTTACGAAACACGCAAAACAGTACATCGTCGGCGAATTCAAACACGCTATCAAACAGCTCGAAGACCTCTGCGGCCGTCCCTTCGACTATGACAAATTCTTCGAAGTACAGAAACAGACACAGCGCTCCATCGCTGCCTGGAACAAAATCGCAACGTACTTCCAGTACAAACCGTCGCCGCTCAACGGTTTCGACCTCTTCAACTACATGGGCCTCGCCGTTGCCGCTCGTTCTTTGAACTACTCTGAAATCACGTTCAACAAATTCCTCAAAGAATTGGACGAAAAAGTTGCCAACAAGAAATGGGCTTTCGGCGACAACGAAAAATCCCGTGTTACCTGGGAAGGCATCGCTGTCTGGATCGCTCTCGGCCACACCTTCAAAGAACTCAAAGGTCAGGGTGCTCTCATGACTGGTTCCGCTTATCCTGGCATGTGGGACGTTTCCTACGAACCGGGCGACCTCGAATCCATGGCAGAAGCTTATTCCCGTACGTACATCAACTGCTGCCTCGAACAGCGCGGTGCCGTTCTTGAAAAAGTCGTCCGCGACGGCAAATGCGACGGCTTGATCATGCATCAGAACCGTTCCTGCAAGAACATGAGCCTCCTCAACAACGAAGGCGGCCAGCGCGTCCAGAAGAACCTCGGCGTACCGTATGTCATCTTCGACGGTGACCAGACTGACGCCCGCAACTTCTCGGAAGCACAGTTCGATACCCGCGTAGAAGCTTTGGCAGAAATGATGGCAGACAAGAAAGCCAATGAAGGAGGAAACCACTAATGAGCCAGATTGATGAACTTATCAGCAAATTACAGGAAGTATCCAACCATCCCCAGAAGACGGTTTTGAACTATAAAAAACAGGGCAAGAAACTCGTAGGCATGATGCCGTACTACGCTCCGGAAGAAATCGTATACGCAGCCGGTGCTCTCCCGGTCGGCATGTTCGGTTCCCAGAACCCGAAAATCGCCGCAGCCCGCACGTATCTCCCTCCCTTCGCTTGTTCCTTGATGCAGGCCGACATGGAACTCCAGCTCAACGGCACGTATGACTGCCTCGACGCTGTCATCTTCTCCGTTCCCTGCGATACGCTCCGCTGCATGAGCCAGAAATGGCACGGCAAAGCTCCGGTCATCGTCTTCACACAGCCGCAGAACCGCAAGATCCGCCCGGCTGTCGACTTCCTCAAAGCCGAATATGAACATGTCCGCGCTGAATTGGAACGCATCCTCGGCGTCAAGATTTCCGACCTCGCTATCCAGGAAGCTATCAAAGTTTACAACGAAAACCGCAGAGTCATGCGCGAATTCTGCGACGTCGCTGCGCAGTACCCGCAGATCTTCACACCGGTCAAACGCCACGACGTCATCAAAGCCCGCTGGTTCATGGACAAAGCCGAACACACAGCTGTCGTCCGCGAACTCATCGATGCTGTCAAGAAAGAAGCTGTCCAGCCGTGGAAAGGCAAGAAAGTCATCCTCTCCGGCATCATGGCTGAACCGGATGAATTCCTCGACATCTTCAGCGAATTCAACATCGCTGTCGTCGCTGACGACCTCGCTCAGGAATCCCGTCAGTTCCGCACGGACGTACCGTCTGGCATCGATCCGCTCGAACAGCTCGCTCAGCAGTGGCAGGACTTCGACGGCTGCCCGCTCGCTTTGAACGAAGACAAACCGCGCGGCCAGATGCTCATCGACATGACCAAGAAATACAATGCTGACGCTGTCGTTATCTGCATGATGCGCTTCTGCGATCCTGAAGAATTCGACTATCCTATCTACAAACCGGAATTCGAAGCGGCCGGTGTCCGCTACACCGTCCTCGATCTCGACATCGAATCGCCGTCGCTCGAACAGCTTCGCACCCGTATCCAGGCTTTCTCTGAAATTCTCTAAGACAGCCTGACTGACTATGTTATCTGGGCGGGACTCCGCAAGGAGCCTGCCACAGAATATATATTTACCACTAAATATAAATCTTTTAGGAGGAAACTCAATCATGGAATTCAAACTTTCTGAATTACAGCAAGATATTGCAAATCTCGCAAAAGATTTCGCAGAAAAAAAATTAGCTCCGACCGTTAAAGAACGCGACGAAAAAGAAGAATTCGACCGCGCTATCCTCGATGAAATGGGCACCCTCGGCCTCCTCGGCATTCCCTGGGAAGAAGAAAACGGCGGCGTAGGCGCTGACTTCCTCAGCCTCGCAGTTGCCTGCGAAGAAGTCGCTAAAGTCGATCCCTCCATCGCACTCAGCTTCGAAGTACACACCATGCTCTGCTCCTGGCCGATTTGGAAATTTGGCACAGCTGAACAGAAAGCTAAATTCCTCAAACCCCTCGCAGAAGGCAAAAAACTCGGCGCTTTCGGCCTTACCGAACCGAACGCTGGTACCGACGCTTTGAACGGCTCCACTGTCGCTACGAAGAACGAAGACGGCAGCTACACCCTGAACGGCTCCAAAGTCTTCAACACCAACGGCGGCGAAGCTGACGTCACTGTCGTATTCGCTTCTACAGACAAATCCAAAGGTGCGAAAGGCATGAGCGCTTTCATCCTCGAAAAAGGCATGGAAGGCTTCACATACGGCAAAAAAGAAGTTAAAATGGGTATCCGCGCTTCCGTACAGCGTGAACTCGTTTTCCAGAACGTAAAAGTTCCGGCTGAAAACCTCCTCGGTAAAGAAGGCGAAGGCTTCAAGATCGCTATGATGACCCTCGACGGCGGCCGTGTCGGCGTCGGCGCACAGGCTCTCGGCATTGCTGAAGGCGCTTACAACGCAGCTGTCCAGTACGCAAAAGAACGTACACAGTTCGGCAAACCGATTGCGAAATTCCAGGCTATCGGCTTCATGCTCGCTGACATGAAACTCAAGATCGAAACAGCACGCCTCGCTGTCTACAAAGCAGCTTGGAAGATGGCTCAGCCCGACGTTAAATCCTACTCCGTCGATGCAGCTATCGCTAAGAAATATGCTTCCGACATCGCGATGCAGGTTACCACCGATGCTGTCCAGGTATTCGGCGGCTACGGCTTCACTCGCGAATATCCGGTTGAACGCTACATGCGCGACGCTAAGATCACTCAGATCTACGAAGGCACCAACCAGGTACAGCAGATGGTCATCTCCGGCGCAATCCTCAGATAATCACAGCACGCTCCTCCTTTTGAAACACGTATAGAAATAGTATAAAACAGTATGAGATAAAACCGCTTACAAAAAAGGCCCTGCCGCATCATGCGACAGGGCCTTTTTTTCGTAGTTCGTTCATCGTTCGTCGTTCATCGAAAATAAAAATAAACATTGCGACCTACGACGAACGACCTACGATGAACGATCCACGACCCACGGATCACGTGCGCTGCTTTAGCGCCGCATAACATTTCTCCGATACAGGCACAGGCACGCCGCATTGTTTCGCCAGGCGGATGAGAGCGCCGCTGAAGGTGTCCAGTTCGCTCTGGTGGCCGGCGGCGAGGTCCCGCTTCAGGGAGCTCGTAGCGTCCATGTCGTCGCTCTTGACGATGCGCTGGTACTGGTCTTCGACGACATCATCCGGCAGGGGGACGCCGGCGGCTTTGCCGACATTGTAGGCTTCCTGCAGGAGGGCTTTGAATTCTTCCTTGCCATGAGGCTGGGAGAGGGCGCCGCCGATGGAGGTCATGTAGTAGGCCGTGAGGACGTTGTAAGCGCAGTTGAGGATGAATTTGCGCCAGATTTCGACCTGGATGTTCTCTGCTTTGCAGCACGTCAGGCCCGGGTGGTTGAGGACGTCGTAGACCTTCTGGACGGCGTCTTTGTCGTCAGAGCCGATGTAGATGCGGGCGAATTTCCCTTCCTGGCGGATGGAATAGTCTTCTTCATAAGACGACGTGATATAGATGGCCGAATCGACGATTTTCCCCTTTTTCATGAGGCGTGCTGCTTCATCGTGATAGGTGAAGCCATTGAGGACGGGGACGACGATTGTTTCTTCGCCGATGCAGGGCAGGGCCGCCGTCAGGGCCGCTTCCAGGGAATAATTCTTGACGCAGACGAAAATGATGTCCTGCAGGCCTGCGCTGGCTGGATAGTCGGTGACGGTCGGATGGGCCGTGTGTTCACCGAAAAAGTCGCTGTGCGTGACGAGGCCGTTCGTAATGAGCGATTCCTTGCGCTTCCTGCGGGCGATGAGCGTCACATCGTGATAATTGGCACAGAGGACGGACGCCAGATAACCCCCGACGCCGCCGATGCCGGTAACCATGATTTTCATAGTAATCAACCCCTCTTTATAGATAAAATGAATTACTTCTATTATCGCACAATCTATACCTAAAAGATATATTAAAATAACACATGAACACTTGAACATATTTTGTTGAAATGGTATGATTAGGGCAAATGAAGAATGTGATTTTCCAAAGGAGGCTTTACTATGGCAGAAGAATCTTTGAAAGAAACGACCTGTTCCTGCTGCGGCGGGGCAGGGGAACATGAACACCATCACCATCATGATGATGACGCCCTGGATTTGGACAAAATCGGCACGTGCAGCTGCTGCGCCGGTGACGATGATGATGACGAAGAAGAGGAAGAAATGCCCTTATGGACCCTCATCGTCGGTACACTTCTCTTCCTGGTTACATACCTGACGGATCTCATCCCTGAAGCATTTTCGCTCCCGGCCTATATCGTGGCCTACCTCTTCCTGGGCTACGGCGTCCTGCGGGAAGCAGGGGAAAACATTCTCAAACGCCAGCCTTTCGATGAAAATTTCCTCATGGCCATTGCCACCATCGGCGCCTTTTGCATCGGCGACTATCCCGAAGCTGTAGCTGTCATGCTTTTCAGCCGCATCGGTGAAGCCATGGAAGAGAAAGCCGTCCACCGCAGCCGCAAACAGGTCGCGGCCGCCATCGACCTGCGCCCGGAAGTCGTCCAGCGCCTCAATGAAGACGGGACGACGACAGAAATCCCGGCGAAAGAAGCCGCTGTCGGCGATGTCGTGGCCGTCCGCGTCGGCGACCGCATCCCTCTCGACGGCATCGTCGTCGCCGGCGACAGCCTCATCGATACGTCGGCCCTTACCGGTGAACCGGTCCCGGTAGCCTGCCGCGAAGGTTCGGAAGTCCTCTCGGGCAGCATCAATACGAGCGGCGTCCTGCACGTCAAAGTTACGAAGCCTCTGGCTGAATCGATGGTCACGAAGATTTTGGAATCCGTCGAAAAGGCGGCGGCCCGCAAGCCGAAAATCGACCGTTTCATCACGCGCTTTGCCCGTATCTATACGCCGGCTGTGGTGGCCATTGCCGTTGGCACGGCCGTTATCCCGTCCCTCGTCACGGGTCACTGGAACTACTGGATTTACACGGCCTTGACCTTCCTGGTCATCAGCTGCCCCTGCGCCCTGGTCCTCAGCGTGCCCCTCAGCTTCTTTGCCGGCATCGGTGCCGCTTCCAAACAGGGCATCCTTTTTAAGGGTGGCATTGCCATTGAACAGATGAAGCGCATCGGCGCCGTCGTCTTCGATAAGACCGGTACGATTACGAAAGGCAATTTCGTCGTCCATCAGGTTGAGTCTGCCGACAACCGCAGCGACGACGATGTCCTCGCCCTCTGTGCGTCTGCCGAACAGGCCTCGAACCATCCTATCGCCCGCAGCGTCGTCGCCCAGGCCTGCGAACGGGGCCTGACCCTGACGGAACCGTCGGCTATCGAAGAAATCGCCGGCCAGGGCCTGCGTGCCAACGTCGGCGGTCACCTTGTCCTCTGCGGCAACCAGCGCCTCATGGACGCCCAGAAGATTACCATGCCTGAGCTTACGGCGACGGAATACGGTTCGGAACTCTACGTCGCCGTCGACGGCGAATATGCCGGCCGCCTGGTCATTTCCGATACGATCAAGGAAGATGCTGTCGACGCCGTCAAAGCGATTTCCCAGATGGGCATTACGACGGCCATGCTGACCGGCGATTCCCAGCAGGCTGCGGACTACATCGCGTCTAAGACGGGCATCGACGACGTGCGGGCCAAACTCCTGCCCCAGGATAAAGTCGATCAGATGGACTCCCTGCGCAGAAAATACGGTCCTGTCCTCTTCGTCGGCGACGGCATCAACGACGCGCCGGTCCTGGCCGGTGCCGATGTCGGTGCCGCCATGGGCAGCGGGGCTGATGCGGCTGTCGAAGCGGCCGACGTGGTCTTCATGCATTCCCGCGTCAGCGCCGTACCGGCAGCCCTGCACCTTTCGAAGGAAACGATGAAGATTGCCATGGAAAACGTCATCTTTGCCTTAGGCGTCAAAGCCGTCGTCATGATTGCCGGTTTTGCCGGCTACGCTTCCATGTGGGCTGCCGTCTTCGCCGATTCCGGCGTGGCCGCTCTCTGCGTCCTCAACTCTGTGCGCATGCTTTACAAAAAATAAAGCCTTTTAGATAAAAGTGTAATAAAAACGTTTAACCCAATTAATAATATAACGTTTAACGCAAATAAATTTAAAAATATTAAATAATTTCCTTGACAAGCCGCCTCTTTTCAGCGATAATAGGCACATCACACAAACACAGAAAGATATAAGAACAACGATGAACGGGTAAAAGACGATGTCCCATCCTCTACAGAGAGCCGGCGCAGCTGAGAGTCCGGCGAGTACCAATCGTCCGACTTCGCCCGGGAGTTTCTGTACCGACCGTTTTTCTAGGGAACTGAGGTGCAGACGCCAGCCGGCGTTATGGGCAGTCTTGTCAGACACTGAGTATAATGACAGGGTGGTACCGCGAATCATCGCCCCTGTTGCTCCGCTGGAGCAGCAGGGGTTTTATATTTCCTGTGTGTGCGTATAATGTATTCATTTATTGGTTATCCATTTGCTAGATAGTATTGAGAGAGGTATTGGTTATGGAAAAAGTAATGGGGAAAATCATGACCGCTGCTGCTGATACGCGGGCAGCTGCCGGCACGATGACAAATTTCCGCTGGAAAATCGCGTTCTTAATCTTTTTAATCAGTTTCGTCGCCTACATGGACCGCGTCAACCTTTCCGTTGCCACACCGGTCATCATGCAGGAATTCGGCTTCACGAAAATCGACATGGGCTTCATCCAGACCTGTTTCTTTGCCAGCTATGCCCTGATGCAGGTCCCCGGCGGCATTCTCGCTGAAAAATTCGGCATGCGCAAGACTGGGTCCCTGGCCATCCTCTGGTGGTCTGCCTTCACGGCTTTCACGGCCCTGGCGAAAGGCAAAATCAGCTTCGCCGCTGTCCGCTTTGCTTTCGGCCTCGGCGAAGGTCCTGTCTTCCCGTCCTTAGGCGCTGCGACCTACACGTGGTTCAATAAACGGGAAAAAGGCAAAGCCAGCTCGTCCATCCTGCTCGGCACTTTCTTCGGTCCCGTCGTCGGCCCTGTTGCCACGGTCGCCCTCATGGGCCTCTTCGGCTGGCACGCCGTCTTCCTCATCTTCGGTATCGTCGGTGCCGTCCTGGCCTGGGTTTGGCATCACTTCGCCTGCGATAATCCTGCAGACAGCCCGTACGTCAATGCCGAAGAAGCAGCTTACATCAACGAAGGCCGTTCGGCTGACTCCCTGAAGAAAGCGGTTGCTCCGTGGCACAAATTCTTACGTTCCACCCAGTTCTGGGCCGTCGGCATCCAGTTCATGGTCGTCGACTACATCATGTACGTCTTCTTAGCATGGCTGCCTATGTACTTAACAGAAGTACACAATATGTCCTTGAAATCCATGGGCTTCTGGGCTTCCTGCCCGTGGATCGCCCTGATGGCCATGGTCTTCTTAGCCGGCTTTGTTTCCGACAAGATCGCTAACGGCAGCCACAGCGAAATGCAGTATAAAATGCGCACCGTCACGGCTATGGCCGGCGTCGCTGTTACGTCCATCGGCCTCTACATCGCGTCCCATACGGCCGATCCTGCGATGAACATCTTCTGGATGTCCGTTTCCCTTGGTGCTTTAGGCTTCGCCATGAGCGCCAGCTGGTCTTCCGTCATCTCCCTGGGCGGCAAATATACCGGTTCCGTTTCCGGCTGGATTAACCTCTGGGGCAACATCGGCGGCGTCCTCGCTCCGATTGTCACGGCTTTCTTCGTCACCAACTACGGCTGGAACAACGCCTTTACGGCAACGTCCCTCTTCGGTATCATCGCCATCGTAGCCTGGATCTTCGTCAACCCGGGCAAACAGCTCGTACCGCAGGATAAATAAGGAATTATAATGAAAAAAGGATTGTGCATGAAGAATCTTGTCATCATGCACAATCCTTTTTTCTGTCGTTCAAGGGCGATGCGTCAGCGAGCCCGCGCGAATCCTGTGCATATCCTCAATCTGGATTTGGGTGGATATTTCGGCAAACAAACCACGCCAAAGGAACCACAAAAGGCCTGCCGCAAATACAGCA
>URLP01000031.1 GCA_900548635.1 uncultured Megasphaera sp. | reverse complement strand
TGGCAGCGGCTGCGGCAGCCGAAATGGCCGGCGGCAGCAATGAAATGATCCTCCAGGCCTTTGCCCTCTGCATGAAGAATACCCTGGGCCTGGCCTGCGACCCCGTGGCAGGCCTCGTCGAAGTGCCCTGCGTCAAGCGCAACGCCGTCTTTGCTGTCGAAGCCCTGGCCGCGGCAGAAATGGCCCTGACCGGGATTAAGAGCGTCATCCCGCCGGACGAAGTCATCGCGGCCATGGCCGAAATCGGCCGCATCATGCCCGTCGCCTTGAAAGAAACATCCGACGGCGGCCTGGCCCGCACCGAAACAGGCAAAGCCATCGCCGCCCGCATGGAAAAAGCCATGGCGGAATGATTGGCATGAGCAGGCTTCGGCCGTCAGGCGCGGCTGCTTTTATCGCATCGTTGGTCGTAGTTCGTTCATCGTTTGTCGCGATGGTTTAAATTTTTTAATGATCCGCAGCATAGAGATATCATCTATCTTGCAGCTGTGGGGATTTTCGATGAACGACGAACGATCAACGATGAACGAAAAAGGGGACTGTCTTCACGAGACAGTCCCCTTTTTTTCCTCTTCCACGCTGCTTTGGGCGAGCTCCGGCTGGCCTTCCAGTCGGCGGTAGATTATGCGGCACAGGCTGGCAGAAACGGGAGCATCTTTCGGCTGGCAGGCGAATTCGAGGATTAGTTCGGCTTCAAAGCGATTTAATTCTACCCAGCGTACCTTCAATCTGATTCATCCCTTTGCGTTTAATGTGATACGTTCTGTTCTTCTTTATTATTCTACTATACCGCACGGCCTTTTACAAGGCACGCCGGCGCTCCGGGATTTGACAATTTCCCCATTTATTGATATGATATATCCCGTCAATTGAACAGGCGATGAGATTCAGTGAATCCCTCCGGCACGAACCCTGGGGGTTAAAAAGTCTATCGTCATGATAGTGGAGAGGGGCTTCGCGTTCGCGGTGCCCCTTTTTGGTTGCCCGGAGCCGGCTTTATGTTATAATGAAGCTGAGAATACGAAAAGGGAGGGATTCCATGAGTACCGCAACGCATGCGGCAGGCTGCCGCTCACGCTATTTTTCCCTGATGGATACGGAGAAAATCGCACGGCCTCATGCGGAATATGCCCGCGCTGTCCAGTCTTATTTCCACGGCCTTTTTCCGCACCGGCAGTGGCAGGTCTTTCACGATCCTGTAGGCACGCCGCTGGCCGTCGATGTGGAGCTTTTATATCCGACGGTGGAAGAACCGTTCTATTTTCTGCACACGATTGGCATGAGTGCAGCGCCGATGCATTATCCTGCAGGGGAATTCACGGCCGGTAAAGAAGGCTACAGCGAACTGTGCCTGATTCTGCCGTCAGACTGGCCTTTCCGCCGGGAACGGGAGATTTCTCTGGATGATAAGGAAGCCTGGCCCATCTGGCTGCTCATGGAATTAGGGCGCTTCCCGCACATCCACGACGTCTGGCTGTCGTACGGCTTCCTCTTGCCCAATGCAGAGAACCGCGAACCCTTTGCGGCCGATACGGAGCTTTCCGGTCTGGTCATCGTTCAGTTCGAAGGTCAGCTGGGCGGCGTGAAGATGGCAGACGGTACGACCGTGGAACTTCTCATGCCCATCCTTTTATACAAAGAAGAAATGGATTTATGCAGTGATATCGGCGTCGATGCTCTCGTCGATGCCATTGTCGATGAATGCGGCGGGTCTTTCCTCTTAAACAAGGACAGGCCCAATGTCGCCCTGGAGGACTACCCTTTCGATGACTTCCTCTAGGGTGCGGAAAGGAGCAGGCGAGTATGATTACCAGTACGAATACCCTCGTCCCCGACAATCCGGCAGCGGCCTATGCGGCTTATAAGAAAGCGCAGTCGGCCGTTTTCCTGGCAGGGACGCAGGGCCTGAAATATAAGAAAGATCATTATGAGCTGGCAGTGGATCTCTCCAAAGCCGGCATGCAGTATATCGAAGATCGGGGCGATGAAATCGCTATCGGCGCCATGACGCCGCTCTGGCAGATTAAGATTTCGCCGCTCATCCAGTCCTTTGCCGGCGGCGCCATCAGCCAGGCTATCCGTGATGTGGCCGACAAGAATGTCCAGCGCTACGGTACGCTGGGCGGCGTGATTTCCGGCAAGGCGCCTTTTTCCGTGCTCCTGCCGATACTCCTGACCCTGACCGTCGACGTCCAGCTCCAGGATAAGGGCTGCATGAGCCTCGATGACTATCTGCACTGCCCGCCCATGGGCGAATTGGTCACGGGCATCGTCATCGCCAAAGAAGATGTCTATACGGCGTATAAAGCCTACCGCAAGCTGCCCGTCGATGAACCGTACCTGATCGGTGCCGTGGCCATGCGGGAAGACTCGTGGCGCATCGTCGTCGGCGGCCGTCCGGGCCTGGCGGCGATTGCCCATTCAGCCAGTGAAGAACTGACGGAAAAGGGGATGGCCGTTAAAGAAAATGTGGCCCATCTGGCCAGTGAAGAACTCGATTTCGGCAACTTCGGCACCTGCTCAGAAGCCGAACGGCGGTCCCTGACGATTGAAATGGTCCGCAGCCTGATCAAAGCGGCCTGGAAAGGCTACAGCCGTCATATTGCAAAGTAGATGTTTATCATAAAGGAGGAACTTCCATGTTTGAAGATAATCGTTGGCGACGCATGTTAAAGCCGGGTATCACCGCTATTGTCGGTGCCGGCGGCAAGAAACCATGACGGCTCAGGTCTTTACCTACATCGGTGCCGGCGGCAAGACGACCGTCCTGGAACGGCTCGGCAAATACGGCCACGGCAGCCACCTGCCGATGATGGTCAGCAGCATTGTCCCCATGGACAGTACGCGCGTCGATAATGTCGAACCTTTTGACGTCATCTGCACGGAGGATATCGAAAAAGGCGAAGCTTTCTGCGCTGAACGCATTGCAGCCGGCCATGTCCCGGCCTGGTTCGCCGGCCTCGATGACAAAGACTGCTATATCGGTCTGGCGCCGAAGACCATCGATATCATCAAGCAGCGTCATCCGGCCTGGTATATCCTCATCGAAGGCGATGCAGCCGACAGTAAATGGCTCAAGGCCCCCCTGCCGGACGACGTGCCCCTGCCGGATACGTGCGATACGGTCATCGGCGTCCTCAACCTGCAGATGCTCGGCAATGTCATCTGTGAAGAAAAAATCGAAGGCGTCGAAACGGCGGCGGCCATCATGGGCCGTCCCTGCGGTGCCGTCATCACGCCGGCCATGCTGGCCAAGCTGATCAAGCATCCCCGCGGCCTCTTCCGCGGCGTCCGCTGCCCGCGCATCCTCTTCTGCACGGGGTATAATGCCGTCCAGCACCGCATGACCGAAGCCCTCCTCGATGACCTGGAAGACTTCGACCTGACAGCCAGTGTCCTGGCTGACGGCTATCGGGAAACATGCACGATACGCCAGTATATTCATTATGGTAATGTAAAAAAGAAACGGATGTAGGAATAATGGAACAAAAAGGCAGATTATTTTTGGGATGTATCCTGGTATTCTTCCTGGCCTCGCTCGGCCTCTTCCTGAACTTCGATAAGGACCAGGTCCTGGCAGCGGCGGAATCGAGACATATCCCGGTGCCTCAGGTCCTTTCCGGCAAGCCCGATGTCGCTTTTATTGGCGATGACTTCTCTTTGCCGCCGGTGGACAACGACAAGCCTGTCTATGATAAATATACGACCCGTCAGCGTCAGGAAAAGGGCCTGCCGACGACGTACGGCAAGACGAGGGACTATTATTACGGTGAGAACGTCGTCTACCTGACCTTTGACGATGGCCCGAACGACAAGAATACGTCGCGCATCCTGGAGATCCTGAAGAAAGAAAATATCCATGCTACCTTTTTCCTGACCGGCCAGAATGTCGTCCGCTATCCGGATGTCGTCAAGAAAATCTACCAGTCCGGCAATGCCATCGGCGTCCACTCGTACACGCACGACTATAAGAAAATATACACTTCGCCCAAGGCCTACACGGATGAGCTCTTACAGACAGAAGAAGCGATTTACAAGATCATCGGTGTCCGGCCCATCATTTCCCGCGCGCCCGGCGGTACGGAAGGGCACTTCACAGATGAGTACTGGACGGCCATCAACAAGATCGGCTACATCGAAGTCGGCTGGAATGCCCTGACCGGCGATGCTGACGGTACGGGCAAGACGTCCGGTGCTGAAGTCGAAAACATCAAGCAGCAGCTGGAACTGCGGCCGTATCTGCACCGTCACTTGGTCATCCTCATGCACGATGCCTACGGCCACAAGGCGACCGTCGATGCCCTGCCGGAGATCATCAAGCTCCTCAAAGACCGGGGCTATACGTTCCGCGTCGTGACGACGGCCATTCCGCCTTCGTGGTAAAAGCATAATTCACATGCAAAAATAGTATACAATATATCTACTGGTAAAACGATTGTCCACAGGGATTCTCATATCTATACAGAGAATCCCTATTTTTTTGCCTTGACAATTATCTCCCCGTGGTATACAATGACGACAACGAAATTTTTAAAGATTGCCAAAGGAGATTCCTATGAATACGTCATTCTTACGTCAGGCAACTGAATACGTCTTTACCTATTTTAGCTGGGGCTACCTGTATTTTAGCGCTGGCTATTTTTGCTACGACGAATTCAATAACACTGATGTAAGCATGAGAAAACTGCCGCCCTTCCCGATGAAGCCGAATCTGGCTGCGTGAGAAAGACGCGAGGGAAAGGCATAATGGAGAATCTTGGAAGCAGGCTCATGTGGGCCTGCTTTTTTTATTGCTGAAATGGAGGAAATGGGAAATGATTATTGTCTTAAAAGCAAACGCCAAACAGGAAGAAGTCAAAAAATTAATGGATATCATCAAGTCCAAAGGCCTGCAGCTCGACGTCAGTAAAGGCGCCCGTCAGACCGTCGTCGGCCTGGTCGGCAATACGGAAGTCATCGATATCGAACAGGTCCAGGGCTATGAATGCGTCGATAAAGTCATGCGCGTCGAAGTGCCGTACAAACGGGCCAGCCGCGCTTTCCACCCGCAGGATTCGGTCATCCCCATCGGCGACAGCGGCGTGACCATCGGCGGCAAGAAGCTGGCCGTCATCGCCGGTCCGTGCTCCATTGAAACGCCGGAACAGATTGAAGGCGTCGCCTGCGACGTCGCCAAAGCCGGCGCCAATATCCTGCGCGGCGGTGCCTTCAAGCCGCGTACCTCACCGTACTCCTTCCAGGGCTTAGGCAATAAAGGTTTGGACATGCTCCGCGAAGCCGGCCGCAAGGCGAAGCTGCCGGTCATTACGGAAATCATGTCGGCTGACAAACTGCCCCTCTTCCTTGAAGACGGCGTCGACATCATCCAGATCGGGGCCCGCAACATGCAGAACTTCGATCTCCTCAAAGCCGTCGGCAAGACGCGCAAGCCCGTCCTCCTCAAGCGCGGCCTGAGCGCGACCATTGAAGAATGGCTCATGTCGGCCGAATACATCATGTCCGAAGGCAACCACAACGTCATCCTCTGCGAACGGGGCATCCGCACCTTCGAAACGTACACGCGCAATACCCTCGACCTCAGTGCCGTCCTGGCCGTCAAGCGCCAGAGCCACCTGCCCATCGTCGTCGACCCGAGTCATGCGACGGGCAAGCGCTGGATGGTCGCCGATTTGGCCAAAGCCGCTGGTGCGGCCTATGGCGCTGGCCGCTGCGGCCGCCGGTGCCGACGGTTTGATGATCGAAGTCCACAACGACCCGGACAACGCCTGGTGCGACGGTGCCCAGTCGATTACGCCGGCCATGTTCGCAGACCTCATGGAATCGCTCCGCAAATTAGCGCCCATCGTCGGTCGGGAAATTTAAGGAAAGCAGGGGGGGATTCTATGATGGATAAGGAAGCAAGCGGTTTTAATACGAAACAGACAGTGGCCATCGTCGGCCTGGGGCTCATCGGCGGCTCTTACGCCCGGGGCCTGCGGCGCATCGGCGTCGACCATATCATCGCCGTCGATCCCGACGAAAAGGCCCTGAATCAGGCTAAGCAGGAAGGCATGGTCGATGAAATCTATACGTCCGGCAATGAAGCCCTCAAGCAGGCAGACCTGGTCATCTTTTGTACGGCTGCCGATGTGATGATACGGTTCCTGGCAGAGAATAAAGCCTTCTTCACACCGGGGACGATCTTAACGGACGTAGCCGGCATCAAAGGCGATACGGCAGCGGCCATTGCGCCGCTCGTGCCGGACGGCGTCGATTTCATTCCCGGTCATCCCATGGCCGGCCGCGAAGGGCGGGGCTACAAGATGGCCAGTGCGGACATCTTCAACGGTGCCAATTACATCCTCGTACCCATGGCGGGGAACAAGGAAGAAGATATCCTCGCCGTCAAGAATATGGCCATGGCCCTGGGCTGCTCCCACGTTGTCCGCGTTTCGCCTAAGCAGCACGACGAGCTCATCGCCTATACGAGCAGCCTGCCGCACGTCCTGGCCACAGCGCTCGTGAACAGCGAGTCCATGAATACCATGACCAAGTATTTCGTCGCCGGCAGCTTCCGCGACGGCACGCGCGTCGCCGACATCAACGCACCTCTTTGGACAAAATTATTCTTATCCAACAAAGAAAACCTCTTGAAAGAAATCGACCGCTTCGATGCGGCCCTGAAATCATTTGCCGCCATGCTTGCCGCTGAAGATACGAAGGGCATGACAAAGTTTTTACAGCAAGCCGCACTGCGGAGAAGGGAACTCGTTCATGAAACACATTCACGTTGATTTAGGAAAAGATTCATATGATATCCATATTGAAAACGGCCTCCTCGACCGGGCCGGCGATTATATCCGCAGCCTGACGAAGTCGCAGACCCTGGCCGTCATTACTGATTCCAACGTCAACGCCCTCTATGGTAAGCGTTTGGAAGACAATCTCAAAGCCGCAGGCTTCCGCGTCCACCGCCTCGTCTTCCCGGCCGGGGAAGAACATAAATGCGCAGCGACCCTCCTCGACCTCTATCAGCAGCTTTCTGATGCCGGCATTACCCGCAGCGATTGTATCTTGACTTTCGGCGGCGGTGTCACTGGCGATCTCGGCGGCTTCGCAGCAGCGACTTTCTTGCGCGGCGTTCCCTTCATCCAGATTCCGACGACGATTATTTCCCAAGTCGATAGCAGTGTCGGCGGCAAAGTCGCCATCGACCTTCCTAGCGGCAAGAATCAGGCCGGTAATTTCTATCAGCCTAAAGGGGTCCTCATTGACCCGACGTTGTTATCGACCCTTCCCAAGCGCTTCATCCACGACGGCATGGGCGAAGTCATCAAATACGGCTGCATCCGCGACCTGGCTCTCTTTGAACTCCTGGAAAAACTCGATGACCAATCCATTTTTGAACATTGGGAAGAAATCATCGAACGCTGCTGTCAGAGCAAGGCCGATATTGTTGAACACGATGTCTTCGATATGGGCGAACGCATGATGCTGAACTTCGGCCATACTATCGGCCATGCCATCGAAGGCTGTTATGGCTTCGGCCACTATACGCACGGCGAAGGCGTCGCTGCCGGCATGTCCATGCTGACCGGCGTCACGGAAGCCATGGGGCTGACGAAAGCCGGGACGACGGCACGGCTGCGCAAGGTTATCAAGCAGTACGGCTTGCCGACCGATGTCGATGCGTTGGCAGAAGACCTCATTCCTTACATCAGCAATGATAAGAAGATGCGCGGCAATCATATTACTTTAGTCATTATCGAAGAAATCGGCAAGGCCCGCCTGTTGCCACTGACTGCGGAAGACCTGCCGAAATATATCCGAAAGAAGGACGCTTAATGAATGTCATTATTACCCCACATACCTTGCAAGGGACAGTAGAAGCGCCCTCTTCCAAAAGCATCGGCCACCGCGACCTCATCTGCGCCGCCCTGGCAGAAGGAGAAAGCCTGGTTGACAACATTTCCTTGTCCCAGGACATTGAAGCGACGTGCGACATTCTACGGGCTTTGGGGGCAGATATTACGCCGGTCATGTCGTCTCATCCCGGCCGGGCGGCTTACCGCATCAGAGGCGGTCTGAAGAAACAGGATGGGCCTATCGCAGTCAGTGCCAATGAATCGGGGTCGACGTTGCGCTTCCTCATCCCCGTGGCCATCTTCAGCGGCAATGAAGTGACTTTTTCCGGCCAGGGCCGTCTGGCCAAACGGCCGCTGACACCGTATTATGAACTCTTCGATGAAAAGGGTGTGGCTTATGAAACGACCGAAGGCGCCCTGCCCCTGACCGTGTCCGGGACTTTACAGCCTGGAACGTATTCTCTGGCCGGCGACGTCAGTTCCCAGTTCTTTACGGGCCTGCTCATGACCTTGCCCCTCCTTGAGGGCAACTCGGTCCTGCGCAGTACGACACCGCTGGAATCGGCCAGCTATGTCGACATGACCCTCGACTGCCTGCGCCAGCACGGCATCGTCATTGAGAAAGAACAGGATGGCTTCTACCGGATTCCGGGCAACCAACACTATCGGCCCGGGACTTACGTCGTCGAAGGCGACTATTCACAGGCGGCCTTCTGGCTTTCTGCGGGCAGCCTGGGCCGGGCCGTCTGCTGCACGGGCCTGCGGTCGCAGTCTTCTCAGGGGGACGCAGTCATTGTCTCCCTCATCCGCGACATGGGTGGCCAAGTCGAAGGCAAGACAGAATTGACGGCCTGCCCGTCGGAATTGGCTGGACGGGTCATCGACGTCGAAGACTGCCCGGATTTGGTTCCGGTCCTGACCGTCCTGGCGTCCTGTGCCAAAGGCATTACCCGCATTATCCATGCCGGCCGGGTCCGGCTCAAAGAATGTGACCGTCTGCACGCCATGGCCACAGAACTCAATAAAATCGGCGGCGACGTCGAAGAAGAAGCAGAAGGTCTCATCATCCATGGCGTCGGCAGTTTTACGGGCGGTACGGTTAGCGGTTGGAATGACCACCGCATCGCCATGGCCCTGGCCGTTGCGTCCCAGCGATGCCGTCAGCCGCTGCGCATTGAAGGCGCTGAATGTGTTCGCAAATCGTATCCGGAATTCTGGCAGGATTTCCAGGCCTTAGGGGGCCTCATCCAAAAGGAGGGGGAGTAATATGAATACCTTTGGAAAGACGATTGGCCTGACGATTTTTGGCGAATCCCATGGCCTTTCTATTGGCGCCGTCCTCGACGGGCTGCCGTCAGGCGAAGCCATCGACTGGAACGCTGTCCGGGCAGAAATGGCCCGGCGGGCACCGGGAAAGAATCAAATGTCGACAGCTCGCTCAGAAAAAGATGCCTTTGAAGTCCAAAGCGGCTTTTTCAACGGCTATACGACGGGGACGCCGCTGTGTGCTATCATCCGCAACAGTGACCAACATTCCCGTGATTACGACCAGTTGCGGCATCTCATGCGGCCTGGCCATGCCGATTACTCCGGTAAGATACGCTATGGCGGCTTCAATGACTACCGCGGCGGCGGTCATTTCTCGGGCCGCCTGACAGCGCCTCTGGTCTTTGCCGGGGCTGTCGCGTCTCAGATTCTGGCCCGTCACGGAATCACCGTTGGTTCTCATATCTTGCGACTGGCCGGCATAGCCGATAAACCTTTCACGGCTATCGGGGAAACAGCAGAAACTTTGCAGGCCTTAAAAAAGGAAACGTTGCCCGTCCTCGATAAGGCCCAAGCAGGTCCGATGGAAGAAAAAATCTTGGCCGCTAAGAACGACCTCGATTCCGTCGGCGGCGTCATCGAATGTATGGTGACCGGCCTTCCCGCTGGCATAGGCGACCCATTTTTCGACTCCGTCGAAAGTCAGCTCAGCCATATGATGTTTTCCGTCCCAGCCGTCAAAGGCATTGAATTCGGCGACGGCTTTTCCCTGGCAGAACTCCGCGGATCTCAGGCCAATGATGCCTTTTATTACGATGGCGATGTCGTCAAGACGCGGACCAATCACAATGGCGGCATCAACGGCGGTATCACTAATGGCATGCCCGTCGTCTTCCGCCTAGCCATTAAGCCGACGGCGTCGATTAGCCAGAAACAGGCAACTATCGACACGGATACGAAGGAAAATTGCGATCTCGTCATCAAAGGCCGCCATGATCCCTGCATCGTCCAGCGGGCCATTCCCGTCGTCGAAGCAGCCGCGGCCTGGGCCATCCTCGACGTCTGCTTGTCCGAGAAAGGACGGTGCTGGTAATGGATGCTTCTGAAGATATGCCGTTGAACATCGCCTGCTTCGGCCAGCCCGGCTCCTATACCTATGAAGCCATGAAGACCTATTTTGCCGGCAAGCATATTTTGCCTACGTATGGCTCGCATTTTGAAGACGTTGTCCAAGCCGTCGCTACCCGTCAGGCCCGCTACGGCGTTTTGCCCATCGAAAATTCATCGACTGGCGGCATTACTGACGTATACGACCTCATCCACCGCTACGACTGCTGCGTCGTCGGTGAGAAATACGTCAAAGTCGAACACTGCCTGCTGACCTTGCCAGGGGCGAAGCTCGAAGACATTCGCGAAGTCTATTCCCATCCGCAAGGCCTGAACCAATGCCGGAGTTACCTCAAGCACCATAGCGAATGGCAGCTCCATCCGTATTTCAGCACTTCCCAGAGTGCCGAACAGGTTCAAAAAATGGGGGACCCTCATATTGCGGCCATTGCCAACAAGACGGCAGCTGATATGTACGGCCTCGATGTCCTGGTGGAACACATCAATGATAATACCATGAACTACACGCGGTTCTTCATCATCGCCGCCGATATGGAACAGTCTCCCGAAGCCGATAAGATTACCTTGGTCCTGACGACACAGCACCGGCCAGGCGCTCTGTACCACGTCTTGGGGTACTTCTTCTATAACGGCATGAACATGAGTCATTTGGAATCGCGGCCTCTCAAGGGGCGGCCCTTTGAATATTTCTTCCACATCGATGTCATGGGCAATCTGCGCAATCCGGCTACAGCCCGAGTCCTGCATAATTTAGCAGAACACTGCAATTATTTTAAAATCTTAGGGAATTACGTATCCGATCAAGGAGGGAATGTAGATGAAATTAGGCGTCATCGGGGCTAAGTTAGGCCATACGGCTTCCCCGGCCATTCACGAAAAATTATTCAGAATTTTGCAGGTCGAGGGGCAGCATCAGTACGGCGTCTTGGAAATGGACCGCAATGATATT
This sequence comes from uncultured Megasphaera sp., assembly GCA_900548635.1. Classification (GTDB taxonomy): domain Bacteria; phylum Bacillota; class Negativicutes; order Veillonellales; family Megasphaeraceae; genus Megasphaera. Next base: position 4,475 of record URLP01000031.1, on the reverse strand, counting down.
CCCAATGAACTTCAGCGCCTGCGCGACGAAGGGTACACAGGGGCCAATGTCACTATCCCTTATAAACTCGACGTCATGCCGTACTTGACGGATATTTCCCGCGAAGCCCGCATCATCGGAGCCGTCAATACGCTCCATTTTACGGATAACGGGATTTTTGGCTATAATACGGATTACAGCGGATTTGGCCGTTCTCTGGACCATGCCGGTATCGGTGTGAAGACTAAGGATTGTGTCGTCCTCGGTTCCGGCGGCGCCGCTCGGGCCATCATCCAATACTTATCGGATGCCGGGGCCCAGTCGATTACCGTCGTATCCCGTCATCCTCACTCGAAGACGGAATTCGATGCCTTTATTCAACGAATTGGCGCCGATACCATCGATTACCAGGATCTGGAACACTCCCAAGGCGGTGACGTCCTGGTCAACTGTACGCCTGTCGGCATGTTCCCAGATGTCAATGGCTGTCCCGTATCGGAACGGATCATCGCCGCTTTCCCGGCTGTCGTCGATATCGTTTATAACCCGAAAAATACACAGCTTTTGCAGGCAGCCCGCCGTCATGGCGCCAAGACCCTGAACGGCATGTACATGCTCGTCGCCCAGGCCATCGGCTCGGAAGAAATCTGGATAGGCCGGACCATCGATTCATCTGTGATTGAACAAATTGCCAAGGAGATGGAATCTTATTATGAATGATAAGGTCAATATCGTCCTCATCGGCATGCCTGGATGCGGTAAGAGTACGTTAGGGAAAGCTTTGGCGAAACGCTTAGGCCGTGATTTCTACGACGCCGATGATGTCATTGTCGAACAGGAAGGCAAGACCATTCCCGAACTCTTCGCCATCAGTGAAGACTGCTTCCGCGACGCCGAAGTCCGGGCCAGCCAGTTCCTGGCCCATAAATCGGGTATCGTCGTAGCCTGCGGCGGCGGCGTCGTCAAACGCCCGGAAAACATGGACATCTTCAAGAAAACCGGCACGGTCTTCTTCCTCGATCGTTCGCCTAAGGATATCGTCAGTGATGTCGACGTATCGACGCGGCCTTTGCTGAAAGACGGTAAGCAGAAAGTCTACGACCTCTACGACGAACGCATTGCCCTTTACCGCAATGCCGCTGATTACTGCATCCCCAATAATAAGCCGATGGAAGCGGTTCTTGATGATTTTGAAAAACTCATAAAAGAGATAGACTAAAAAGGTGCTGCATTAAGTGTTTTTGGCTTAATGCGGCAGCTTTTTCGTTAAAAATCGGAAGTCCCGTATGGGCTATGTGTCTTGGGAAGACGAGGTTAGGTTCGCTGGGCGGAGCGAGTAAAAAGAAAATAATATAATATCATAGCTGCAGCCGTAACGGCCGTACAGATTCCACCGTATAACAGCATGTATCCGAAGAGCTTGGCTACAAAGCCGAGCAGCATGGCCGCCAGTCCGACGAAGATGTCAAGGAACCAAAAGTACGTCGCCGTAGCGGCACCGGCGCGTTCGGCCGGGACACTTTGGATGGCCAAGGTCTGAAAGGCTGGGCTCAAGGCGCCGAAGCCGAGGCCGAGGATTGCCGCGGCAATGAGGAGCGTAACCTGAGATGTTACCTGGCTGAAGACAATGAAGCCGGCCATAAAGATGATGAAGCCAGGGTACACAATGGCGCTGGCTCCCATTCGGTCAAAGACATTGCCGACGACAGGACGGCTGAGGACGATGACCAGTGCGAAGATCGCGAAAAAAAGTCCTGTGCTGTCCGACAGATGTAGGGATGCGGCGTATAAAGGAATAAAAGTGAGGATACCGCCGTAAGCGAAGAAGACCAGTCCTCCTAGCAGGGATGCAGGCAGCGACTTTTTTTCTACGATATGGGACCATATCGGCTCGTCATGTGTACGGGGTACTGGCTTTACGACTGCCTTTGGGAGCGGGACTATATCGGCAATGACTAAGGTCAGGATGGCCAGGGCTGTCAAGGATAAAAACAGGCCAGACATACCCAGACCGTTATATAACAGCAGACCGGCTAAAGGCCCAATGACCATGGCTAAATTCGTCGTCACTGAAAAATATCCAATGCCTTCACCGCGGCGCGAAGCGGGGATGACCAGGACGGCAATGGATGCTGCTGTCGTTGTCGCTAAGGCGAAGATGATACCGTGGAGCAGCCGTAGCCCATAGATTTCTGCTACATTTTCAATGCCATTGAAAGCACCGATAATGATGAGGAAGACGATGAGTGAGAAAAGCAGCAGGTGCCGTTTATTTTCCTTATCGACAAAATACCCGGCTGCCGGGCGGAATAAACTCGTACCGATTTGGAAAAAAGTCATCGCTAGGCCTGCTTCTATTTCGCTTCCTTGGAAAGAATCGATAATACAGAGCGGTAAGGTCGTTACTAAGATATATTGCGTCATGAGTTGAAAAAAATTCGTACTGCCCATAGATAAAAATGGGCCTGTCCACAGCTTTTCTTTTGCCATTATTATCGTTCCCTTTGAGACTCTTTTTGCGGATACCCTATCATTACTTCCGTATGAAGACATTGAGGCAAGCTCTTTGCCTATGTGAACTGCATCCTGATCAGGAATGGAGGGCACGCAAGATTTGCTGTAATGTCGTAACTTCCAGCTGGCCCGGAGCAGAGGCCTTTTTTGCCGAACCAAAGGTCAGGGCGGATCCGAAGATTTCCCCGCTGATGCGGCTGATGGCGCCGAGTTTACCCATAGACATGGTAATGATCGGCTCATCAGGATATTGGGATTTGACGGATTCCGTTGCCGACAAGAGGGTCAGGACGTCTTTGGCCGAGTTCGGCATGCAGGCCAGTTTAGCCACGTCAGCGCCGAGTTTCTTCATGCCAATGAGACGACTCGTGATTTCATCGAAAGACGGTGTCTTGTCGAAGTCGTGGTTGCTCATGATGACTGTGACACCGTGTTCTTTTGCGATGGGCAGGACTTTTTTTATGCTGGCGCGGTCGCGGAAGTATTCGACGTCGATGGCATCGATTTTACCGCTTTTGACAGCATAATCGATGAGATCGAAGTAGTAGCTTTCAGGAACTTCCATTTCGCCGCCTTCTTCTTTAGTGCGGAACGTGAACAAGATTGCGCTGTCAGGTAATTCCTGGCGGACAGCGGCTAAGGCATCACCGACAGCGTCGAGGGATGTGACGTCCTTCAGGAAATCGATGCGCAGTTCGACGACGTCATAGATCTTGTCTTGGAGATAGCGGCATTCTTGGACGAGTTCATCCGTAGAATGACCGACAAGGGGAACACAGATTTTAGGCATGCCATTGTCTAGGGCAACCTTGCCGATTTTTACCATAAGTTGAATTCCTCCTCTTGCGAGCAAATTGCAGTGGATTTTTCTTTCATGACGCTATTATAGCGCAAAAATGATAAGTTGTTAGCCCCTTAATCACAAAAAGAGGGGATTCGCATGAAACCTTATATCATCATGCGAATCCCCTTTTATACACTTACTTTTCGTCCATAATGGCCACAGGGCCACGGTCACCAGTACGGATGCGGACGGCATCGTCCAGGCGGTAGATGAAAATCTTGCCATCGCCCGGTTTGCCTGTTTTGCAGATTTTCTCAGCCACTTCGACGACTTTGTCGACCGGGACTTCACAGACGACCGTTTCGACTTTGATGCCTGGCAGGAGATTGATGTTGTACCGCTGGCCACGGTAGACTTCGACGTAGCCTTTCTGGAGGCCACAGCCGAAGACCTGGCTGACGGTCATGCCCATGACACCGATGTTGTTCAGGGCTTCTTTGAGCTCTTCCAATTTACTAGGACGAGTGATGATTTCTACTTTTGTAATCGGATGTTCTTCCATTCGTATCACCTCTATAAGTTACGACCGTTAATGCCTGCGCTGTTGACGGAGGCATTGTCTAAAGCTGCATTGCCGAGCGGCGTCGTCGGCGTTTCGCCGAAGGGGCTGCCGGACATGATAGCATAATTATAACCCCGTTCACCATGTTCGCCAATATCGAGACCTGTGATTTCTTCATTCTTATCTGTGCGGACAGTCATGAAGAAGCTGATGATCTTGAAGAGGATGAATGTGCCGACGATAGCCAGCGCGTAGGCGACGACGACGGAAATGATCTGAGCAACGAGCAGATCCGAGCTGCCGTAGAAGAGGCCGTTAGCGCCGTCCGGGTTGACGGCTGTCGTAGCCCAGAGGCCGGTTGCGATGGAGCCCCATGTGCCGCCGATACCGTGGATGCCGAAAGCATCGAGGGAATCGTCATAACCGAGTTTGGCTTTGACGACGGCGACGGCGAAGTAGCAGATGACGCCGCCGATAGCGCCGATGATCAGAGCCGGCATCGGAGAAACGAAGCCGGCAGCCGGGGTGATGGCGACGAGGCCGGCGATGCAGCCAGAGGCAGCACCGAGGATGGTCGGTTTACCCTGGACAGCCCATTCGACGACGACCCAGGCGACCGTAGCGGCAGCGGCAGCA
>URLP01000030.1 GCA_900548635.1 uncultured Megasphaera sp. | reverse complement strand
TGCCGTGCCGAGGACGCCGCGGCGGGCCTGGGAGATGATGCTGTGGTTGTAGCCGTAGCCGAAGTAGATGGCCAGGCCGACGAGGAGCCAGACGACGAAGCGGATCTGGGTGACCAGAGGCAGCATGTAAATCAGGACGCCGCAGAAGGCGATAGCCAGGAGCGGAACGAAAGGAACAAGCGGGCATTTGAAGGCGCGTTCCTGATTCGGGTTCTTCTTGCGCAGGACGATGACCGCAGCCGATACGATGATGAAGGCGCAGAGCGTGCCAATGTTCGTCATTTCAGCGACGATATTGATAGGCAGGAAGCCTGCCGTTACGGCTGTAACAACGCAGACCAGCATGGAACTGCGGGCCGGCGTCTTATATTTCGGATGGACGTGGCCGAAGAATTTCGGCAGCAGGCCGTCACGGGACATAACGAAGAGGACACGGCTCTGGCCGAAACTCATGACCAGGAGGACCGAAGTCAGACCGCAGATAGCGCCAATGGAAATGGCTGCTGCGCCCCAATGATAGCCGACAGCCTGGAGGGCAAAGGCAACTGGTGCGGCTGTCGTCTTGAATTCAAGGTACGGAACCATACCGGTCAGGACGGCCGATACAGCGATATAGAGGACGGTACAGATAATGAGCGATAAGATAATGCCGCGGGGCAGATCCTTCTGCGGATTCTTAACTTCTTCAGCCGCTGTGGAAACAGCATCGAAGCCGATGTAGGCGAAGAAGATGATCGACGCGCCGGCAAAGACGCCGGACCAGCCGTAAGGCATGAAGGGAACCCAGTTGGCGGCATCGACGTGACTAAAGCCTAAAGCCAGGAACAAGGCGACGACAGCCAATTTGATGCCAACGATGATGTTGTTGACCGTCGAGCTCTGGCGGACGCCGTGGATGTTGATGAAGGCAATGACACAAAGGATGAGGACTGCCGGCAAATTGACGATGCCCCCGTCATACGGTGCCAAGGTCAGTGCTTTCGGCAGCGTAATGCCAAGGTTCGTCAGGATATTGTTGAAATACCCGGACCAGCCGATGGCCACAGCGGAAACAGCGAAGGCATATTCCAGTATCAGGTCCCAGCCGATGACCCAGGCCCAAAATTCACCGAGTGCCACATAACCGTAGGTGTAGGCACTGCCGGCAACCGGGACCATGGCCGCGAATTCCGCATAGCAAAGGGCCGCACAGCCGCAGGCCAGAGCTGCGATGATGAAGGAAATGATAAGTGCAGGACCGGAATAATTCGCAGCAGCTACGCCTGTCAGAACAAAGATGCCTGTACCGACGATAGCGCCGATACCGAGCATAGTCAGGCCAAAAGTACCGAGGACGCGGTTCATACCGCCGTCTTGTTTCGTTTCCGAAATAAATTCATTGATACTTTTGGTTCTAAAGATGTGTTTCGTCATAGAACCTCTCCCCTTATGATGATAAAGTATCGTTGACTCCCCTATGGATTGGCACTTCAAAGAAGCAGTCAATCGTTCAACTGCCTTTCATTATACTCGGTAATTTTAATTTGTAAAGCTTTTATGCTTAATTAATTATATTTTTATTTTTATATCGAAAAATTTCTAAACTATCATAAAGTTAGAAGTTATAATTAACTAGATTATTAATTCACTTTAATTATAATTGTTCTTTTGTTATTTTATCTAAAATAACAAAGTCCCTTTCTGTATCTATGTCGAATAATTCTTCTTGGGCAGCGCTCCGATAGACACAGGTATCCTTCCCCCGCAGGAACTGCCGACCGCCCCTATCACCGTGCAGTGCCAGCAGCTGTTCTTTATAGGAACTGCGGAAAATGGCCGGACTGCAGCGCCGCTCGCCGTTATGCATGCAGCCGACAGCGGCACCGGAAGCCAGGAAATGCCGCAGGAAATCGGCAATCGTCGCTGCCCGCAGCAAAGGCTGGTCGGCCGGGAAGAAGGCCCAGGCATCGGTATCACCGCAGGCTGTGACGGCTGCGCGCAGAGACGCGGCCATGCCTTCCCGGGCCTGGTCGTTCCAGATGACCGGGATGTTTTGACTTTCGCAGGCAGCGGCAATGGCCTTATGGCCCGTGACGAGCACAGCCTGGCAGTCGATGCCGGAAGACGGCAAAAAAGCCTGTGCCGCCCGGCACAGGCTTTCCATTCCATATGTATAGAGCGGACGACCGTAAAGTAAGGCTGTCAATTTATTGCTGCCGAAGCGGCGGCCAAAACCAGACGCCAAGAGTACAAGCGTTATTTTCATCTTATTTCCCTCATTTCTTTCGGATACGATGTCAGCCCTCCCGGCCGGGAGAGTCGGGCCAGGATCCGTTCCCCGGCCTGACGCAGCACTTCGTCATCGGCCTGATTGAGGACGACTTCCGTCTTTTCCTGCCACGGACCGAGGCGCTGCAGGCAGCCGGCTTCAACGATATGGGCAAAGAGAGGCTCCGTAATGACGTCCGCCGCATTTAGCCCCAGCAGTTCATAGTGGAAGCACGCAGCTGCCGCAGGCTGCCCCAGCGCGGCAAGGCCGGCCAGACAGTAGACAGCATCACAATTTTCCGGGATGACCGGTTCATGGGGACGCATGACTTTCAGAGGCAGCCTCTTCGAGCCGTCGCCTTCAACGAGGACCGTGTCGGCTTTTTCGCAAAGCTGCTGATAAATTTCGTCACCGGGCCAGGTAATCTTGCCCTGGACCGCCAGCCGGCCGGCAACGATCAGGCCGCTGCGCCGCCACGTTTCCTGCCAGTCCGAGCGCAGGGGCACAGGCAGGAAGTGCACTGCCGGCCGCCGCATATGCGTCGTCGTCACGACAGCCGTCAGCCTGCAGGCTTCCCGTTCCTGCCGGGCTCTGGCGAAAATACTCGTCGTCTTGCCGCCGGCACCGATGTAGGTAAAGACCTGAGCCGTCATGGTTTCTTGTAGCGGCTTTTTTCCCGCCCTTCCCTTTTGGCCCGCACGGCAATCAGTTCGGCCGCGATGCTGACAGCGATTTCTGCGGGCGTCACTGCAGAAATGGCAAGACCGATAGGTGCATGGCAGGCGTCGATTTCTTCGGCCGTAAAACCGTCGGCCAGGAGCTTCGTCTTGACGAAAGCCAGCTTGCGCCGGCTGCCGATGACGCCGAGATAATAGGGTTTGATTTTCAGCATCTGGCGCTGCACATCGTAGTCGCCGACGTGGCCGCGGGTCATGATGCAGACGTAATCGTCCGGCGTGACATCGATGCTTTTGGGCAACTGGCCGTAATCAGCCTGATAGACGGCTTCCGCCTGAGGAAAGAGGGCGGCGTCGGCAAATTCTGCCCGGTCATCGACGACGATGCAGGAAAAATCAATGCTCGTAAGGACCGGCACCAGGGCCTGCGAGACGTGACCGCCGCCAAAGATGAAGACCCGGCCCGGATAAGACAGGGGTTCGCTGTAGCAGCGCAAGCCCTCTTTTTCCGAGAGCCCTGCGACATTCTGACGGCACCAGGCCGCATCGACAGCCTGCAGCGCCGTCATCCTGCCGCAGCCAATGCTTTCGCCGGCCGTAACAAGGGCCATGCCCCAATCCCTTTCGTCACTCACATCCAGGGCCAACCAGGCGGCCTGATGATTTTTCAGAGCCTGCAGGATACCGTTCAGGACGTCTCCGAGTCCCGGCAGGACCGGGTCGAGGTACTGGCAGAAGACGGTCAGTTCACCGCCGCAGGCAGCATTGATGTCTTCTTCGTCGTTGGGATGAAGGATGAGGCGGCGGAAGGCCGACCGCTTTTCAGCCAGACACTGCCGGCCGGCCTGGATGGCCAGGTATTCCTGATAGCCGCCGCCGACGGTGCCGGCTGTCGTGCCGTCCTGAAAGACAGCCTGATGACTGCCGATGCCGCGCGGCGTCGAGCCCTGGCTGGCGACGACCGTCAGGAGGACTGCCGGGCGGCCGCTTTGTATTTCTTCATGTAATCGGGTAAATAAAGTTTCCATATGATATCACCTATATAAGAGTAAAATCGCTTTGCCCGGAACAGCCAGCTTTTCCGGCAGTACTGCCGGCCTGTCGGGCTTGGCGAAGCGCCACCAGATATCCGGCGTCCCCGCCGCCTGGCTGCCGTAGCGGAACTTGACGATCCATTCGAAGGGCTGCTCGATTTCTTCTGTTACAGTAATGGGAAACGCATTCTCGCCAGCAGCCGCCGTAAAGGCATGGCCCCGGATGCCGATGGCACAGAGACCGTCACCGACAGGACGATTCGTGCAGAAAGTCGTCTGCCAGTCCGGCACGAAGACGCTTTCCGGACCGGCTTTTCGGGCAGCCGCAATATTCTTGCAGCCCGTGAGGAGAGCGGCGGCTTTCGACTGGGGATCGGCGAAGAGCTGCCGCGTCGGCCCGACAGCCGCCACGCGCCCTTGGTCGAGGACGGCGATGGACTGGCAGAGCTGATAGGCTTCGTCGCGGCTGTGCGTAACCAGGATGACATCCTTCGGGAACTGCTGCAGCAAGTCCTTGAGTTCCGTCATCACTTTTTCTTTTAAATAACTGTCGAGGGCGCTGAAGGGTTCGTCTAAAAGAAGGATGTCCGGTTCATTGACCAGGATGCGGGCCAGTGCCACGCGCTGCTGCTGGCCGCCGGAAAGCTGAGCAGGCTTCTGTTTTTCCAGTCCCGTCAGGCGCAGGCGTTCCATCATCGAGCGGACCGTGCGGCCTCGTCTTTCGAGGCTGCCGACCGGACGCCGCAGCGGATATTCTCTTCGACGCTCATATTGGGAAAGAGCGCGTAATGCTGGAAGAGATAACCCACGCGCCGCTGCGGTACGGGAATGTTAATTTTTGTATCACTGTCGAAGAAAGTCCGTGCGCCGACGGTCACGCTGCCCCGGTCCGGCTTTTCAATACCGGCGATGCACTGCAGGGTCTTGCTCTTGCCGCAGCCCGACGCGCCGAGGAGGCCGAGGATACCGCCCTGATGGTGCAGTTTGACGTCCAATGTAAACGTGCCCCAATCCTTGTAAACGTCAATATCAATCATACCAGGCGCCTCCTTTCGCGGTTCCGCTTTTCAAAGAGATTGACTGTCAGGAGGACGACGGTGCTGATGACGATATTTACCAGGACCCAGATAAAGGCGCCGTACTCGTCATTCGTCCGCCAGAGCTGGTAAACCGTCGTAGAAATGGTCGCCGTATTGCCCGGGATATAGCCGATGAGCATGCTCGTCGCTCCGTATTCGCCCAAAGCCCGAGCAAAGGCCAGGACCGTACCGGCGATGATGCCCTGCTTGCAGTAGGGCATGCGGATGTGCCAGAAAATGAACGTATCCGACAGGCCCAGGGTGCGGCCGCTCCAGGCCAGGGTTTCATCGAAGCTTTCAAAGGCGCCGCGGGCCGTGCGGTACATCAGGGGAAAGGCGACGACAGCCGATGCCAGGACGCCGCCGTACCAGGTCATGACGAAACGGATGCCGACATCATTGAGGAAGATGCCGACGGGATGCCTGAGGCCGAAGACCAGGAGCAGCAGCCAGCCGCAGACCGTTGGCGGCAGGACCAGGGGCAAGGTCAGGACGACGTCCAGGATGCCCTTGAGGAGCCGCGGCAGACGGGCGACATAATAGGCCAGGGCGATGCCGCTGAAAAAGACGAGGGCACAGGAAATGGCAGCGATGCGCAGGCTGTTCCAAAGAGGATACCAATCCATGAGCTGCCTGCCTTAGCCGACAGGGCTGAAGCCGACGCTCTGGAAAATCTTCATGGCTTCTTCGCCTTTCAGATAGTTGAGGAAATCCTGCGCTTCCTGCGGATGCTTGCTGTTTTTCAGGACCGCTGCCGGATAGATGACCTGGCCGCACATTTCCTTCGTCGCCTTGTCGACGGGTATCAGTTTGGCGCTGAAGGCATCCGTCGCATAGATGACGCCGCAGTCGGCGCTGCCTTCGCTGACCTGTGTCGTAACTTCCTTGACGTTCGAGCCGTACGTGATGTGGCCGGCCTGAGCGATGGCCTGTTCATCGAGGTTGAAGAATTTCAGGATTTTCTGCGTATACTGGCCGACAGGGACATCGCTGTTGCCCATGACCAGGCGAATCGAGCCGTCCTTCAATTTCTCTGCCATATCCTTGAAGTCCTTGACATCCTTCGAATTGCCGGACGGCGTAACCAGGACGACCTTATTTTCAAGGAGGTCGACGCGGCTGTCGCTCTTGATGAAGTCCAGTTTATCCGGGTTAGCTTTCGCATCTTTCGAAGCATCGAGCTGATTCATCTGCTTCTGAGCGGCCGAAATGAAGAGATCGCAGTCGGCGCCGTTCTGGATCTGCGTCTTCAGCGTACCTGACGAGTCGAAGTTGCAGGAAATTTCCACGTTCGGGTGTTCCTTCTGATACTGCTCAGCGATTTTGTTCATCGTTTCCGTCATGCTCGCGGCGGCAAAAACAGTCAGATGTACTTTTTCGCCGTTGGCAGCTTTGCTGTCATCTCTCTTCTCGGAACCGCAGCCGGCCAGGGCAAAGGCCAACGTACCGGCGAGAACGGCTGCTACTACTTTTTTCCAGGTCATAGTCGCGCATCTCCTTTAGTAAAGATATTTATATTCGTTTACTTACGGGCGCAGTCCTGTACTTCGCCGCGCAGTAAATCCAAACCGTGAGGAATCGTATCGAGGAAGACATCCATGCATTCCCGGCAGGCTTTTGGGCTGCCCGGCAGGTTGATGATCAGCGTCTTTTTGCGGATGACACTGACCGCCCGGGAAAGCATGGCCCGCGGCGTAATCTGCATGGATGCCGCCCGTATTGCTTCGGCAATGCCCGGCGCCTGGCGGTCGGCGACAGCCAACGTCGCTTCCGGCGTGACATCGCGGGCACCGAAGCCCGTACCGCCCGTCGTCAGGATGAGGTCAGCCTGGCGCTGGTCGGCCAGACGGCAGAGCTGCTGTTCCAGCGGCCCCTTGCCGTCGGGCAGGAGGATCTGCTCGATGACTTCAAAGCCTGCCGCTTCCAGTTTTTCCGCAATGGCCGGGCCGCTGGCATCCTGACGCAGTCCCTTGCTGCCCTTGTCAGATAAGGTGATGACCGCTGCCTGATAAGGCCGTTTCCCGTGACGCGGCACTTCTTCCATCGTATCGCCCGGACGGATGATGCCGCCTTCAAGGACGCGGGCAAAGACGCCTTCTCTGGGCATGATGCAGTCGCCGACGGCTTCGTAGACGGCGCAGTGGTTGTGGCATTCCTTGCCGATCTGCGTGATTTCCAACAAGACGTCGCCGCAGCGCAGCAGTGTCCCTACAGGCAGGGACGAAAAAATAAAGCCGTCGACGACGAGGTTTTCGCCGAAAGCGCCGAATTCTACGCTGCCGCCGCGGCGGCGGAAAGCTTCAATGCTTTCCAGGCCTAACAAGCTGACCTGGCGGTGCCAGTGTTCCGCATGCGCATCGCCTTCGATGCCCCAGTTTACTACGAATTTACCTTCCGGCACGGCCGTCTTGGCAATGCCGCGGACGTTGCTGATACAAACAGCATGTACTTTTCCCATTGTTTTATCCTCCGATTTGATTCATCGTCTTATGTTCACTGATTTCTTTTCTTTCGGCAAAGCAGTGCTTCGCCGGTTTGTCTTCAATCGCTTCTGCCAGGGCCTGCTGCAGCAAAGCCTGGATTTCCGTATCCGGCCGGCCGCTGCGCAGCAGAGCGCGCAGGTCAACGCCGTCGTCATAGCAGAGGCAGGGCTTGAGGAAGCCCGTACTCGTCAGGCGCAGGCGGTTGCAGGTGCGGCAGAAAGCATGCGTATTGGCAGCGATGAAGCCGATTCGTCCCTGCAAGACTGCGCTGGCATAGTACGACGCCGGACCGTTGCCGCGCCGTTCCGCCGTTTCTTTTAAATCCGGATAGACCCCTTTGAGACGTACCAACGCTTCATCGGCACTGAGGCCGGGCAAACTCGTGCCATAGCCGATGGGCATCAGTTCGATGAAACGCACGTCGACGGGCAGGTCCTGGGCGAGCCTGGCCAGCGCCAGGAGCTGCGGCGCCGTCTCCTTCAAAAGCACAGCGTTTACTTTGACGTTTACATTTTCCGCCGCAGCTGCTTCCAGGGCCTGGACGACCGTATGCAGGCTGCCGCCGCCTGTGAGTGCTGCGTACTGGCCTGCATCGAGCGTATCGAGACTGATGTTGATGCCGTCGACACCCAGACGAATTAAATCCGGCAGGGCTTTTTTAAGTAAAATTCCGTTCGTCGTCAGCGTCACGGAACGGACACCCGGCAATGCTTTCAGGACCGCCATGAAGGAAAGGGCGCCTTTGCGCACGAGGGGCTCGCCGCCGGTGATCTTGAAGCGGTCGATGCCCAGTGCCAGGGCAGCCCGGCAAACCGTCAATATTTCTTCATAGCGCAGGACTGCGTCATGTCCGACACTGTCAACAGCTTCTGGCATGCAGTAGCGGCAACGCAGGTTGCAGCGGTCCGTCAGGGAAAGGCGCAGGTAGTCGATGGTCCGCCCCCACTTATCCTTCATAGTGCTCCCCTCCGTCATATTGGAAATGACCGCTCTTGCCGCCGATTTTTTCGACGAGGTGGATATCCTTGATACACATGCGCTTATCGACGGCCTTGCACATATCGTAGACCGTCAGCAAGGCCACGGATACACCCGTCAGGGCCTCCATTTCCACGCCCGTCTTGCCGTCGCACTTGACAGTGCAGCGCCCTTCGATTTCACAAGTATCATCGTGGAAGAAAAATTCGACGCTGCATTTGGTCAGGTTGAGGATATGGCAGAGCGGGATCAGGTCGCTCGTCCGCTTGGCCCCCATGATGCCGGCCACGCGGGCGACACCGAGGACATCGCCTTTCTTCATGGCCCCGGCTTTGACGGCATCATAGCATTCGCGGCTCATGGCGATACGGCCGCAGGCCGTGGCCGTCCTGGCCGTCACGGCTTTGCCGCTGACGTCGACCATGACGGCGTCGCCGTTCTTGTCAATGTGTGTAAACTTGTTCACTTTACCACCTACTTTCCAAAGCCGCAGTTCGGAAAGGTGCAGACGGGACAGTTGAGGCAGAGTCCACCTTCACCGAGACTAGCCAGGTCATCCGCAGAGACGGGAACGTCGGCAATCATTGAAGGCAGGACGAGGTCGAAAATCGTCCGCTTCGCATACATGACGCAGCCCGGCAGGCCGACGATGGGGCGGCCGTCGTCGGTATAGGCCAGAAGGAACATGGCCCCAGGCAGGACCGGTGCGCCGTAGGAAATCATGCGGGCACCCGTATTCTTGATGGCCAGCGGCGTCTGATCGTCAGGGTCGACGCTCATACCGCCCGTACAGAAGACCATGTCCATGCCCTTGTCGAGCATTTCCCGGATGGCTGCGGTAATCGCCGCCGGATTGTCGGCCAGGGTCGTATGCATTTCCATCACTGCCCCGTATTCAGCCAGCTTGCTTTCAATGACCGGCGTAAACGTATCTTCGATACGGCCGTAGAAGACTTCGTTGCCCGTCGTCACGACGCCGACTTTTTTCCGGCCGAAAGGATGGACGTCGAGGAGCGGTGCTGTTCCGGCAGCCTGCTGAGCCGCTGCCATCTTATCTTTCTTGATGACCAGAGGGATGATGCGCGTACCGGCCAATTTGTCGCCTTTATGGACGGGGAAGCCGCCGTGGCGGGTGGCGATCATCATTTCTCCCAAAGAATTGACGGCCTTCAGACCCTGGCGGCGAATCGTCAGGACGCCGTCGCAGTCGGCGATGAGTTCGATTTTCCCTTCCTTGGGTTCACTGGCATGCATATTCGTCCCCAGGCAGATATCGCGCAGGACAGCCGCCGCTTCATCTTCATGAAACATGGTGTCGTCCTTTTCCCAGATGTAAACGTGGTCCTTGCCGACGGAGAGGAGGACAGGGACATCGGCCTCTGTGATCACGTGGCCTTTACGAAAAACCGGTCCCTTCGTGACGCCGCGGATAATCTGGGTAATATCGTGGCAGAGGACATGGCCGACAGCCTCTTCGGTTTTCATCATTTTCATAACTATCTATCCTTCCATTGTTTGTAATTTCTGCAGTTCATCGTCATTGAACCACTGCTGGAACTGACGGTCTGCCATGGCGTGCAGGGCTTCATCCATCTGTTCATACCGGGCCAGGATGATCTCAGCCTGCCGAGTCAGGACCGACCGGCCGCCGTCTTTGCCGCCGACATAACGGCGGATGAGGGGAAATCCCCAGATGGCCTCGGCATTACGCATGATCGTCCAGGCCTTGGAGTACGACATCGCCATTTCCCGGGCTGCCCCCTGCAGGGAACCGTGACGGCGGACACCGTCCAGCAGTTCTGCCACGCCGGGGCCAAAAGCCCGCTTATCCCCCAGGAGACACAGCGTCACCTTGCAGTGCAGCTTCTCTTTGGCCATAACCCCACCTCCTTCAAGCGTTATTCGTATCTGAAAATAACGATTGTACTTAAACTTATTATACATGAAAATTTGTTAGCTGGCCATACTTTTTTTGTAATTGTATATCCGTCAGTACTCATCATGTTATAATGTACTTATTATGTGTAAAGGATGTGATAGGATGTCAAAAACACGTCGTTCCCCGTCACTGGGCCTGATTGTCCTGGCTGGCGGCCTCAGCACCCGGATGGGCCGCGATAAGGCAGGCCTTCCCTGGCATGACACGGATTTGCTGACAGACCTGCTCCTGCGCAGCCAGGCCTATCCTTTTTCAGAACGCATCATCGCCATCAATCGGCCTTATACACCGCATGAGCTGCCTGCGAAATTAGTCCGCACGGTCCATCTCGTCGCGGACAGTTATCCCGGCTGCGGCCCCTTAGGCGGACTGGAAGCCGCTTTGCACAGTGGTACCAGCGAGTTCTACCTGGTCCTCTCTGTCGATCTTCCCTTTTACAACTTTGCCCCCGTCCCGGACCTGGTCAAGTTACTGCGGCACCAGCCTGACCTGCTGGCTGTCATTCCCAGAACCGAAAACAAGCAGGACCAGCCCTTGGCCGCCTTATACAGCCGCCAGCTCCTGCCGGCCGTCGCGGACTATCTGCAAAAGGGCGAATACCGCTTACGCCGCCTCTACCAGGCCGTGCCGGCAGCCTACGTGGATGAATCCTTCCGGCCAGCCTTATACCTCAACATCAATACGCCCGAAGCTTATGAAGCCGCCAAAGGGCGCGATGCCAACAGTTGCCGCCAAGTCCCGGTCGTCACCCTGACAGCCCCGGACTCCGGCGACGGCAAGACGACAGCCGCCACGGCAGCCATTGCTGAATTGACGCGGCGCGGCTACCAGGTCGCCTATATCAAGAGCACCCACCATATCGTCACCCGCCAAAAGATTGGGTCCGACACGGACCGGGCCCAAAAAGCCGGCGCCGTCTCGGTCTGTCTCTGCGGCCCGGCCGATGTCCCCGAAGGCCTGTCGAAAGAAGACTATATCCTCGCCCTGTCCCAGCAGCAGCTGGCCGACCTGGTCCTCGTCGAAAGCCGCAGCCACGGACCATTCCCGCGGATCGACGTGACTCAGGCCGACACCGGGACACTGGTCGATGACATCTTATTCCTCACGGGCTACCGTTCGTCGGCGATATAATCGTTTTGTTCTTTTTTCCCTTGCACCTCCACAAAAGAAGTCCTACACTGAGACTAGTAAAGTATATCTTATCCGTGGTATACTAAAAATCTCCAGTTTATTTTTAAGTGAGGTGTTACTATGTGTGCCTATAAAAAAATAGACACCGTCTGTCCCTACTGTGGCACAGGCTGCGTCATCACCTGCACGGTCGACACGGAAGAGAACCGGGTCATCGAAGCCAAAGGCTCGCCGCGCGGTGTCAACAACGAAGGCCGTCTCTGCCTGAAAGGGCTGTACGGCTGGGACTACCTGAACGACCCTCAGATTCTGACTAAGCGGATCCGTAAACCGATGATCCGCAAAAACGGCAAGGGCACGCCCCTCGTCGAAGTATCCTGGCAGGAAGCCATCGAATACGCTGCGACCCGCCTCAAGGCAATCATCAAGGAATACGGCCCGGATGCCGTCATGGGCGCCGGTTCGGCCCGCGGTCCCGGCAATGAGGCCGCCTATATTACCCAGAAATTCATGCGCGCCGTCGTCGGCACGAACAATGTCGACCACTGCGCCCGCATTTGACACGCTCCATCGGTTACCGGACTCGGTGAGTCCGTCGGTGAAGGTGCTATGTCTTTCAGCGTTCCCGAACTCGAAGATGCAGAAGTCATTTTCGATATCGGCTATAACGCGCCGGTCTCGCATCCCCTCGTCGCCCGCCATATCGTCCGGGCCAAGAAGAAGGGCTGCAAGATCATCTGTGTCGATCCGCGCCTGACAGAAACAGGGCGCATCGCCACCATTTATCTGCCTATCAAGGGCGGCACGAACATGCTCTTCCTCAACGCCATGGCCCATGTCATCGTCACGGAAGACCTGGTCGACCACGATTTCATCGAAAAGCATACGACAGGCTTTGCCGACTATGCCAAAGAAGTGGCCCAGGAAAAATACGCTCCGGAAGCCGTCGCTGCGGCAACCCATCTCGACCCCGGCGACATCCGCCGGGCTGCGCGCCTGTTCGCCTCGTCCAAGCACACCATGACCCTCTGGGGCATGGGCATCACCCAGTTCTCACAAGGCGTCGAATGTGTCATCGCCTGCTCCAACCTGAGCCTCATGACCGGCAACTACGGTCATTACGCCACCGGCGTCGGCCCGGTCCGCGGCCAGAACAACGTCCAGGGAACGTGTGATATGGGGGTCCTGCCCAACAAGTATCCCGGCTACCAAGACGTCACCGATGATGAAGTCCGCCATAAGTTTGAAAAGGCCTGGGGCGTCTCCCTGCCGTCTCACGTCGGCCTGCCCTTGACCTACGTACCGGATAAAGTCCTGCGCGAACCGGACCCGAAAAAACGGATCCATGCCTATTACATCATCGGCGAAGACCCGGCCCAGTCCGACCCGGACCTGCCGGAAATCCGCCGCACCTTGTCGGCCATCGACCTGGTCATCGTCCAGGATATCTTCTTCAACAAGACCTGCGAATATGCCGACGTCGTTTTCCCGGCCACGGCCTGGGGCGAACACAACGGCGTATACACGGCCTGCGACCGCCGCTTCCAGCGCGTCCGCAAGCTCATCGAACCTCAGCCGGGCTGCAAGACGGACTGGGAAATCCTCTGCCTCATGGCAACGGCCATGGGCTATCCCATGCACTATGACAACACCGAACAGATTTGGGATGAAATGCGCTCCCTGTGCCCGAAATTCGCCGGCGCCAGCTATGAAAAAATGGTCGAGAACCACGGCGTCCAGTGGCCCTGTACGGAAGACAGCCCGGACGATACGGGGACGCAGTATCTCCACGAAGGCGCCCAGTTCGCCACGGCTGACGGCAAAGGCCATTTCTACTACTATCCCTGGACCCCGGCTAAAGAGCTGGAAAGTCCCGAATACCCCCTGTCCCTGTCGACAGTCCGCGAAGTCGGCCACTACTCCGTCCGTACCATGACCGGCAACTGCCGCCTCCTGGCCGATTTGGCCGATGAACCGGGCTACATCCAGATGAACCCGGAAGACTGCCAGGAACTGGGCATCGCCAACGGCGACCTGGTCCGCGTCGTCTCCAAGCGGGGCCATACCATCACGCGCTGTCAGGAAACAGACCGCGTATCCAAGGGGGCTACGTATATGACCTACCAGTGGTGGATCGGCGCTTGCAATGAACTGACGTCAGCAGCCCTGGACCCGAAGAGCCATACGCCGGAATTTAAATACTGTGCCTGCCGCGTCGAAAACATCGACGACCAGAAACAGGCCGAACGCGATGTAAAAGCGCAATACGCCGCCATCCGCGCCCGCATGGGCATTGAAGTAAAGGAGGTGTAAACGATGTTTAAACACGTCAAGACAGACCCGGAACTCTGCATCGGCTGCAAGACCTGCATGGCCGCCTGTGTGGCCAGCCATACGGGCAAGGCCCTGTTCGCCCTCAAGCCGAAGAGCTTCGACTTCACACCGCGGGTCCATGTCGTTTACACGTCGAAGGTCACCAAAGCCGTCCAGTGCCAGCAATGCCCGAAGCCGCGCTGCATGGAAGCCTGCCCCTTCCATTGCATCTCCCTGGGGCCGGACTCGGTCGTCATCGACGAAGATGCCTGCCGGGGCTGCGGGAAATGTTCCCGTGCCTGCCCCTTCCAGGCCATCAACATGACCAAGATCTACCACGGTGACACCAAAGGCCGCCCCTTCCGCATCGTCGCTTATAAATGCGACCTCTGCGCCAACACAGAAACGGGAGAACCGGCCTGCATCCCCGCCTGCCCGACGGAAGCCCTGAGTCTCTTCGACCCGGCTGTCGTCGCTGCCCAGCGGGCTAAATTGAAGGCACAAAAAGAAGCCGCCAAAACGCAGGCAGCTTATGAAAAAGCATTGAAAAAAGGAAAGCCATAACCATGGAAATCGTTACGATTACCGAAGCAAGGCGCCGTCTCGACGGCGCCTTGCCTTCCTATAAAGCGAAAATCGAATACGTTACACCGGACCAGGCCCTGGGCCGCATCACAGCCCGGGACATTACGGCGGCCCATGCCTATCCGCCGTACCGCAAATCGCCTTTCGACGGCTACGCCATCCATAGTCATGAAGGAACCACCTATGAAGTCGTGGCCACTATCGGCGCCGGCATCGTCTACGAAGGCCCCGTCGCCGCCGGACAGGCTGTACGCCTCATGACGGGCTGCGCCGTCCCCGGCGACTGCGATACGGTCATCCCCCAGGAATACGTCGATCGCCGCGGGACCCGTATAGAAGTGACAGAAACCATAAAACCCGGCAGCAACATCATCCCTGTAGGCGAAGAATGTAAGCCCGGCGCCATCATCATCCCGGCTGGGACCAAGCTCACAGCCGGCGCCCTGTCCGTCGCCGTGGGCCTGGGAAATGACCGGCTTCCCGTCTATGCCAAACCAGAGGTCCTCTTCCTGACCTCCGGCAGGGAACTGGTCATGCCCGGAGAAGTGCGGCACGACGGCCAGATTTACAACTCCAATGCCTATCTTTTCCGGTCTTTACTGGAACAGTACGGCGCAGCCGTCACCTTCTATCACGTATCCGACGGCCCGGATGATCTGGCCGATGAAATAGCTGCCGTCCGCCGCCTGGCTCAGGGCAAGGATCTCATCGTCAGCACTGGCGGCGTTTCCGTCGGTCTCTATGACACGATGCCCCAGATTTACCAAGACCTCGGTGCCGTCCAGCTTTACAACCGCATCACCATGCGGCCCGGCTCGGCCTCTTACGGCGGCGTCATCGACGATAATGTCCATAGGATACTCATCCTCGGCCTGTCCGGCAATCCGTCGGCCTCGTTCAACGCCTTCCACCTATTGGCCGTACCCATCCTGCGCCGCCTCAATGGCGAAAGGGCCTGCGAATTTCCCCGAATTACCTGCCGCCTGGGCGACGCGATCCACAAAGAAAATCCCGTCGACCGCTTCGTCCAGGGCCGCCTGACCTACGAACAGGGCCAACCCATCTTTACACCCAATACGACCTTGACGTCCAGCGCCCTGCTTGGCCTCGCCCATACCAATGCCTTGGCATACATAAAAAAAGGAACGCCGCCCCTCACGGCCGGCGCCACGGTAGAAGCGCTGTTACTGGAATAATCGTAGGTCCTTCGTCATAACTTCCGGCTATACACAGGATTCGCAGAAAACCCACACCAGTACCGACCAATCTATCCCCACGATTCACGCGGGCTTCCCACGCGGAAGCCCCTACGGGTTGCTCGCACAAACGAATATTTTCCATCGCCTGTTTGCGATGCGTGGAAATGGCCATATGCTCGGGCTTCCCACGCGGAAGCCCCTACGGG
>URLP01000029.1 GCA_900548635.1 uncultured Megasphaera sp. | reverse complement strand
GAAGCCGCCGGCAGCTGCCGTCGGTGTGAAGGCGCAGGTAATGATTTGTTCCACAGCCGCCGGGATCTGGTCGGCAAAGACGACGAGAAAAGCAACTGTAGAAACGACATAGATGACAGCCATAGCCGGGACGATTTTGGAAGCGACGCGGGCGATGGACTGGAGGCCGCCGATGGTGATGGCAGCGACGAGGATAGTCAAAACGATGGCCGTGTATTCGACAGGGATGCTCGTCGTCAGGCGCGTGATTTCAACGATGGAGTTGACCTGGGCGAAAGTACCGATGCCGAAGAAAGCGACGAGGACGCCGAAGAAAGCGAAGAGGAATGCGAGAGGCTTGTATTTCTTACCGAGGCCGTTTTCGATGTAGTACATCGGACCGCCGGCGATGTCGCCGTTCTTGTCGACTGTACGGTATTTAACGGCCAGGCAGCCTTCGGCGTATTTCGTAGCCATGCCGACGAAAGCGGCCATCCACATCCAGAAAATCGCACCCGGGCCGCCGGCATGGACAGCCGTAGCGACGCCGACGATATTACCGGTGCCGACCGTCGCAGCCAGGGCGGTGCAGAGGGCTTTGAAACTGTCGACGTCACCGTCGCCCTGGTTCTTGGCCGTGAAAATCAGTTTCAGGGCTTTCGGCAGCTTGAAGACCTGCAGCAAATGGAGACGGATCGTAAGCATCAGGCCCGTACCGATGAGCAGCACCAGCAAAGGCGGTCCCCAGACAAAACTATCAATGGCATTTAACGTATCCAACATCTTTCATACTCCCCTTTTGTTATGGTAATTATAATGACATGAAAAAAAGACCTATCATCATCACTCTGAAGATAGGTCTTAGGGTCGCAGAAAAAAAAGTCGTTCTGCCAGCTCTGTCCTTTTGCCTGAGAGATTAGGAATCGCTTCCTTGCACCTTCGGCGCCCAAACGGGACTCTCCAGAGTCGTGTCCACACACGGTCCCACCCCTGAGGGGCACCTGAGAGTTTGACTCCGTCGGTAGGCATGCGCCTTCTCCCGTATGTTTCGTTCACGCAATATGTATGATGTGATTGTTATTATAAACCTGCTTCTTAAAAATTGCAAGCTTTTTGTGGAAATTTGTCCGTATTCAGAGAACTTTCTTTACAGATCCGTGTCAGAAAAGGCATACGGCAGGAGCTCATCCAAAGTGACGACGCGCTTTTCCCCTTGCAGGTTGGCCATGATGATGCGAGGAATATGGAATTCGGCCATGACCTGACGGCAGGCGCCGCAGGGCGGACAGGGTCCGTCTGTATCGGCGACGACGGCCAGGGCCGTAAGCTCCCTCTCCCCTTCCGAGACGGCTTTGAAGATGGCCGTCCGTTCGGCACAGTTGCCCAGGGGATAGCTGGAGTTCTCGATATTGCAGCCGCCGTAGGCTTTGCCTGAAGCGGCCAGTACAGCAGCGCCGACGGGAAAATGGGAATACGGGCTGTACGAATGGGTCCGGTATGTCTTTGCCAGTTCAATCAGTTCCTCATCGGACATAACAATCCCTCCTAGAGTAAATCCCGCAGACGGTCGATAGCCCGATCCGCCGTCTGCTGCCATTTGAGCGGCGTCAAAGCGATATGGCCTTCGCGGATGCAGGCGACGTCGCTGTTCTGCGGGGCCGTCGTCATATCGATGTCGCCGACGATGCGGTAGCAGAGACTGCCGTCAAGATCGCGCTTTTCAGCGATGACGTTGTGGTAGATCTGGACCGTCTGAGGCACGACACGGACATTGCCGAGGCAGATAGCTCCTTCGGGCGGCACGTTGACGTTGAGGATGCCCGGGAAGCGGCCCTTGACGATGAAGCGCTGCACCATGTCCCAAACGAGATGAGCCGTGCGGGCGCAGCGTTCTTCCGTCATCTTGAGCATGGAGACGGCAAAGGACGGCAGGCCGTAGTACGGGCCTTCCATGGCCGCCGAGACCGTGCCGGAATAGAGGACGTCGCTGCCCAGGTTATAACCGTCGTTGATGCCGGAAATAATCAGGTCCGGCTTGTCCTCTTTCAGGAAATATTCCATGGCCATCTTGACGCAGTCCACAGGCGTACCGGAGACGGCAATTTCCCGGATGCCCGGGATTTCCGATTCATCGCGGCAGTAGAGGGATTTATTGATGGTCATGGAATGAGAGGCCGCACTGCGCTGGCCGTTCGGTGCGACGACAGTAAGGCGGCAGTCGTGGGATGCCAGTTCGCGCTTCAGCGTCTGCAGGCCCGGCGCCTTGAGGCCGTCGTCATTGGTCAAAAGAATATGCATAGTCTTCTCCTACTTCTTGTTCTCTTTACGCAGCAGGGCCGCACTTTCATAAGACAGGGCCCGCGTATGCAGCGTATGGCTCCACTTCATCTTGTGACGGTCTTTGAAACCGAGGAAGTTGACAGGGATCCAGCTGTACATAAAAATCGGATAAATAATCAGGTAGGCCCACGATTTCGGCGGCACTTTGATCTGCAGAAGGACGATGATCGGGATCAGGTACTGGCCGACGCCGATGATCGTCCAAATCTGGACAGGCACGATGGCGTTGAGGATATTCGTATAAAAAGGCAGGTACGAATTAATCGAGGCCAGGACGGCATAAATCGTCGAAGCCATCATGAAGAACGGCTGCGAGAGCGTGATGATGCCGTCGAGCATGCGGATATTGCCGGTCTTGATGCCCCGGGCGAAGAGCTTGGGGATGAAGCGCTCGCCGCAGTCGCACTGGCCCTGGGCCCAGCGTTTGCGCTGACGGCAGGACTGCATGAAGCCGACGACTTTTTCATCATAAATGATGGCATCGTGGGCCCAGCAGGTGCGGACGCCTTCGAGGAGGACTTTCATGGAAAATTCCATATCTTCTGTCAGGCAGTCGCAGCCCCAGCCGTACTTGCGGACGATTTCCGTGGCGATGCACATGCCCGTGCCGCCCAAGGCCGTCGAAAGGCCGATGTTGTACTTGGCCAGGTGCCACATGTGGTTGATGAGCCAGAAGGCGATGGAAAAGGTGCCGGCAATCCACGAGTCCGTCGGATTCTTGGAATCCATATAGCCCTGGATGACCTTTTCCCCTTTGCAGAGATGGTTGTTCATTTCCCGCAGAAATTCCGGATGGACCAGGTTGTCCGCATCGAAGACGACGAAGGCGTCGTACTGCTTTTCCTGAGCCAGCATCTGGGAAAACATCCAGTCCAGAGCATAGCCCTTGCCGACCTGTTCCTTATTGGTCCGCACTTTGACGATGGCGCCGTGCTCGCGGCAGATATCTGCCGTATGGTCCGTACAGTTATCGGCAACGACATAGATGTCATACATATCCTTGGGATAGTTGAGCTGTTTCAGATTATCGATGAGCTGCCAGACAACTCTTTCTTCATTATGCGCGCAAATAACGGCAGCGAACGTATTCTTTGGCGCTACCGTAACGCGGTCCCGCCGCTTCATGAGGCCAAAGCAGGCGAGGATAAAATAATACAGGGAATAAAAGACGATGATTACCTGTATGGGTATCATGACGATATCCAGAATGTGTTCCATATGCAACTCCTAAAAAACTTAGCGAGCAGCTGCGACGTTCATGGCCGTATTGACTAACCCGAAAACGATATACAGTAAGAAAGGCATGGTAATGATAAGCTGCCAGCCGACGAAGTAAAGGATCAGTGCGCCGACGACAAGGGAAATGACCAGTGCCGACTTATGCAGTACATCCGGGCTGGCGCCTTTGAAATCCGGGTTGTGGACCTTGCTGACCAGATGGTAACCCAGGAGAACGACGAAGATGGCCAGGAGCCAGGCCGGCAATGTGACGCCGGAAATGACGTACGTCGCAATCAGGCAGCCGCCGTTCGGGATTGGCATGCCCTGGAAATAGCCGTGGATGACGCCGGTATTCAAGTTGAAGCGGGCCAGGCGGATACCGCCGAGAGCTGCGTAGATGATAGCCGGTACAGCGCCGATCCAGCCCAGGGACTGTAAGGAATAGGAATAAATCAAAAAGGCCGAAGCAGCCCCAAAAGAAACGACATCAGAAAGGGAATCGAGTTCCTTGCCGAAATCGCCGGCCACGCCCAAAGCACGGGCAGAACGGCCGTCACAGGCGTCGCAGACCATGGCCAGCAAAATGCAGACGCCGGCCCAGGTATAGAGGCCGTGGAGCGTCATGATCATGCTCAGGACACCAAAACTGAGGTTCCCCGACGTAAAGAGACATGGTATTACATTTTTCATTTGACAATCCTCCCTATGACTGATTCACCACCGCGGACTTTATCGCCCTTCTTGACCGTAATCTCGACATCGTCGCGAACATAGATTTCCGCGCACGAGCCGAATTTGATCATGCCGTAGAGCTGGCCGTGCTGCAGGTCGTCCCCCAGGGTGACCCAGGAAACGATGCGCCGCGCCAGGATGCCGGCGATGATGGTGACCAGGATATCCGTATGGGCTGAATGGATGCCGATCGAATAGCGTTCATTTTCGTAGCCGACGCCGTCTTTATAAGCCGGCCGGAAGCGGCCGCATGTGTACTGCTGGAAATCAATGGTACCTGCCAGCGGGGCACGGTTGACGTGGGCGTCGAAGATGGAAAGGAAAATGATGATTTTCCGGCACTTCTGGTTGAGGTACAGCTCTTCGTCCGCCTCTTCCACGCCGACGACAGTGCCGTCGGCCGGCGAAACCAGGAGCCGGTCATCGTTCGGTACAGTGCGCTTCGGATTGCGGAAGAAGTACGTAAAGTACACCGCAAGGAGCAGCGGCAGGACGGCCACATAGGCATTGATGAACCAGCCAGCTGCCAGCGCCAGTAAGAGCGGCACGATAATGAAGGGGTAACCGTCTTCGACGATATAAGGTTTGTTCAGGACATCACGTTTCAACTCATCACCTCAAATCACTTCGCCCGGCCGCCCATCTTGACGGCAGCGACGAATTTCGGCAGCGCCAGCATGCGTTTGAACCGCGTCGGTTCTTTCAGCAGGCGGTAGAGCCATTCCAGACGGTTCTCCTGCATCCATTTCGGTGCCCGGCCGGCTTTGCCTGCCAGGACGTCGAAGGTCCCGCCGACGCCCATACAGACGCAGGGACCGAGTTCGTAGAGATGCGCAGAAATCCATTTTTCCTGTTTCGGCACGCCGAGCGCCACGAGGAGGATGCGTGTCCCCTTGCTGCGGATATCGTCGATGATATCTTTTTCTTCGTCAGCCGAAAAGAATCCCGAATGAGTCCCAACGATATTCAGGGACCCTAACTGCTGCTGCACGTTGGCCGCAGCCTGGTCGGCGATGCCCGGAGCACCGCCAAAGAGGTAGACAGCCGTTTGGCGTGCGGCTGCTTCTTCAAGCAGACTGCACGCCAAATCGACACCTGTCACGCGTTCTTTAAATTTCTTGCCCTGCTGTTCTGCAGCCCAGAGTACACCGGCCCCGTCGGGAACTACCAGGTCGGCATGCTGAAGGATATCGGCCAGTTCGCGGTCCGTCTGGGCGCGCATGACCATTTCTGCATTGGCCGTCGCAATGGAAGCCGCCCGGCCTTCATCAATACATTTGAAGGCCAGGGTGCGGGCTTCTTCCATCGTGACGTTCCAGATAGGGATGGACAAGATATCGATTGTACTGATCAACGTATCCCTCCGCCCTTATTAGTTTACGCTGTAGTTCGGAGCTTCTTTCGTGATGTTGACATCATGCGGATGGCTTTCACGAAGGCCTGCTGCCGTAATCTGGATGAACTGCGTATTTTCAATCATTTCTTTAATGTTGTGGCAGCCACAGTAGCCCATGGATGCGCGCAGACCGCCGACCATCTGGTAAATCGTATCGGCTGCCGGTCCTTTGTACGGTACGCGGCCTTCGATGCCTTCCGGAACGAGCTTCTTCGCATCTTCCTGGAAGTAACGGTCTTTACTGCCGCATTCCATCGCTGCCAGGGAGCCCATGCCGCGGTATTCTTTATAGCTGCGGCCCTGGTAAATGACGGTTTCGCCCGGGCTTTCTTCCGTGCCGGCGAGGAGATTGCCGACCATGACGACATTGCCGCCAGCTGCGATAGCCTTGGCCATATCGCCGGAGTATTTGATGCCGCCGTCAGCGATGATAGGAATACCGTAGCGCTGTGCGACTTTGGCACATTCATAGACAGCCGTGATCTGCGGTACGCCGATGCCGGCTACGATACGGGTCGTGCAGATAGAACCCGGGCCGATGCCGACTTTGACAGCGTCGACGCCGCATTCGATAAGGGCTTCCGTAGCAGCACCCGTGGCGACGTTGCCGGCGATGACCGGGAGGTGCGGATACATTTTCTTGATTTCCTTCAGTGTGTTGAGGACGCCCAGGGAATGACCATGTGCCGTGTCGATGACGACGACGTCGACTTTGGCAGCGACGAGAGCGTCGAGGCGGTCCGTCATATCATGGGTGACGCCGACAGCGGCAGCGACGAGGAGACGGCCGTTGCCGTCTTTGGCAGAGTTCGGATATTTCGTTGCTTTTTCGATATCCTTGATGGTGATCAGGCCCTGCAGGTTGCCTTCCTTATCGACGAGGGGTAATTTTTCAATGCGGTGCTTACGGAGAATTTCTTTCGCTTCAGCCAGGGACGTGCCGACCGGAGCGGTAATCAGGTTTTCTTTAGTCATGATGTCACCGATGCGGCGGCTCATGTCTTCTTCAAAACGCATATCACGGTTGGTGATGATGCCGACGAGTTTGCCGTCGACCGTGATAGGAACGCCGGAGATGCGGTATTTGCCCATCAGTTCATTGGCGTCAGCCAGGAGATTATCGGGATGAAGGAAGATCGGGTCGATGATGATGCCGTGTTCCGACCGTTTTACCTTGTCGACTTCTCTTGCCTGTGCAGCAATGGACATGTTCTTATGAATAACGCCGATGCCGCCTTCGCGGGCAATGGCAATAGCCATAGGAGCTTCTGTAACGGTATCCATACCAGAGCTCATAATAGGAATATTCAGTTTGATATCGCGCGTCAGGTTCGTCGAGACGTCGACTTCCTTCGGCAGTACGTCGGATTTTGCCGGGACCAGGAGAACGTCATCAAAAGTCAAACCTCTCATACCAAATTTATCAGATCTCATATTTGCACCTCTGTTTTGAAAAATATAAGAAACTAAGGGGAACAACCCCTAAATAGCTTATCCCTTATTATAGCTGAAATTCCCTTCAATGTACATATGGTAAAGCAAATTTTTCTCAGTTATTTAAAAGGCCGGCAAAGGCAGCGCCAAAACGTCTCGTTACGGCTTCTTCTGCTTTACCCGGATTGCCGTATTCCTGCCACCATTGACGGGCTGCCTCACGGGCCGCGGCCAATAAGGGGACATCATGAATAATGTCGGCTGCCCTGAGGTCCGGCAGGCCATGCTGGAGATAGCCGAAGAGCTGTCCTGAACCGCGCAGAAGCAGGTCCTTCTCAGCCAGGGTGAAACCGTCGTGGATTTTCTCCATCCATTTCAGGCGCTGCTGCGTTTCTTCACTGCCGCCTTTGGCCATGAGGATGCAGTACGCCTGCTGACTGCCCCGGCCGACACGGCCCCGCAGCTGGTGCAGCTGGGCCAGGCCGAAGCGTTCGGCACCGTCGATGAACATGACCGTCGCATTGGGGACGTTGACGCCGACTTCAATGACGCTCGTCGCCACCAAAAGCTGTATCTCCCCTTTCTGGAAGGCTTCCATGACGGCTTCCTTCTCTTTCGCTGCCATGCGGCCGTGGACGAGGCCGCAGCGCCGTTTCTTGAAGACTTTACAGCGCAGTTCTTCGTAGAGTTCCGTCGCTGCCTGAAGGTCGACTTTCTCCGACGCTTCGACGAGAGGACAGACGACGTAGCACTGCTGGCCCGCTGCCATGAGCTTGTCCATGAAGACGTAGACACGCCGGCGCAGGGCCTCGCCGACGGCATAGGTCTTGACGATTTTGCGGCCCGGCGGCAGTTCGCGGATGGACGAGACATCAAGGTCGCCGTAAAGGGACAAGGCCAGCGTACGCGGAATCGGCGTGGCTGTCATGAAAAGGGCGTGCGGCTCTTTGCCCTTCTCTTCCAGGGCCGAACGCTGGCGCACGCCGAAGCGGTGCTGTTCGTCCGTAACGACGAGGCCGAGCGAAGCGAAATGGACATCTTCCTGGATGAGGGCATGTGTGCCGATGAGGATGTCGATTTCCCCTGCTGCCAATTCTTCCAGGAGCTGCTGCCGTTCTTTCACACTCGTCCGCCCCGTAAGCAGGGCGATGCGGACATCCAGTCCAGAAAAGAGGCGGCAAAATTCTTCATAATGCTGAGCCGCCAGGATGCCCGTCGGCGCCATCAGTGCTCCCTGATAGCCGTTCTCGACGATTTTCGCCAAAGCCAGAGCGGCGACAACGGTCTTGCCGGAGCCGACATCGCCCTGGATCAGGCGCTGCATGGGCACTTCACTTTCCATATCGGCCTGGATATCGAGGAAGGCCCGGGTCTGGCCCCGGGTCAGCGTAAAAGGCAGGTGCTCGTAAAACGCCTTGAGCAGTCTGCCGTTGGGGCCGCACTTGATGCCCTGCCGCGGTCTCTGACGGTGACGGCGCAGCAAGAGGCCGAGCTGCATATCGAAGAGTTCTTCAAAGGCCAGCTGCTGCCGGGCCGCTTCCTTTTCAGCCATAGAAGCCGGGAAATGGATGGCTTCATAGGCCTGAAGCGGCGATAGTTTGGAAAAAGCACTCTGGCGGCAGCCGTCCCAGCCGGGCAGGATTTCCGGATGGTCTTTCGCCATACCCAAGGCTTCGTGCACGGCCTTGCGCACGTCATTCTGGCGCAGGCCGTCAGTCAGGCCGTAGACGGGGACAAAGCCGTTCCCTTCGGCCCGGCCCTCTTCTGTTTCCGGCGAATTCATCTGACGGCGGCCGTAGGACCATTCCAGTTTGCCAAAAGCCGTCAGCGTCATGCCGACCCGGAACTGATGCTTCTTGAAGGCCTGATTGAACCAGACCAGTTCAGCCGCGCCCGTACCGTCGCTAAGGGCCACCTTGAGCAGGGACAGGCCGCGGCGGGGCCGCATCTCCTGAACGGAAATGACAGTACCGCAGATGAGGAGCGGCGCACCGCTGCCGCACGGCGCCTGCCCGATGGGCCAGATATGGCTGCGGTCTTCATAGTCCCTGGGAAAATACTGGAGAAGATCCGTCACCGTCACCAGGTGCAGCTTAGCAAAAAGGGCTTCCTTGCGGGGCCCGATGCCTTTGAGTTCGCGAATGGAAAAAGTCATGAAAAAAACTCCTTGTCAATTATTCAAATATATTGTATCATATTTTGTAGGCTTTTTATAAAAATAAAACTTGCTTTGCCTTGTAATTTATGATAAGATTTGTATGTTGTACTGTGATGGTGCAGGGAGGTGTAACCAATGGCAAACTATTGCGAAATCTGTGGTAAAGGAACAATGAGCGGCATGAATGTCAGCCATTCCCACTTGAAAACGAAAAAGACCTGGAAACCGAACATCCAGCGTGTACGCGCTGTCGTAGACGGCGAAGTAAAACGAGTCAATGTCTGCACTCGTTGCCTTCGTTCCGGCAAAGTCCAGCGTGATGTTTAATAAAAAGGAGCTGTCGCATTAAGGGAATCCCCCTTATGCGCGGCTCCTTTTTTCGTGTCGTTTGCCGTGAGTCGTTCATCGTTTGCCGTAATGGCTTTCATTTTTTTACTTCAACCAGCGCCAAACGAACCACGAAAAAAATCCTGTCTTCAAAGGACAGGATTTTTTTCATTCCTTGCCACAATCCGCTCTGCCAGGCGTGCAGCCCTTTCTTCGATGCCGACGTTTTTGAGGATGCTCCTCGGGTCGTTGGCCGTTTCGATGAGGGCGAAGTACGGCGGCAGGATGAAGTTCTTGTTGCAGTTCATGGCGTCCAGGATCTGTTCGGCCACGATGTCGCCGCCGCTGTAGCCGGAGACGACGAGGGCGTAGACTTCTTTGCTGGCAAAGGCCGCTTCTTCTTTGCGGAAGAGTGCCGTCAGCCTGTTGAAGAAAGCCGTGATGTTGGCGCTGACGGCGTCGTTGTAATTAGGGCAGATGAGGACGACTGCATCGGCGCGGCGTACGGCGGGATAGACTTTCTCGACCATCACGCCGCCGTAGAAGCAGTCCCCTTTTTCACCGAAATGGAGGCACGTTTCATAGCTGCAGCCCCGGCAGTCGACGACGCTGCCGTTGCGCAGGGAGATTTCCGTAAGCGCCGCTTTCCCGCTAAGACGGCGCTTCACCATTTCCCATAAGAGGAGCGTATTCGACGTCTTGCGGCTGCTGGCATGGATGACGACGATATCCTTCTGCCGACCGCTCCTTTCCGGAGGGCTGAAGGCCAGCAGCTTATTGACCAGCCTGCCGGCACTGACGGCATAGGCTTCTTCATTGCTGAGCCCCTGGATTTTCGCCTGGGTATTAAAATTATAGAGTGATCCCGTAGCCTCGACGAGGGGCTTGCCGGGAAAGAGACAGCCGGCCTGATTGGCAAAGAAAATCAGCTCCCGGCCTATTTTTTTTGTAAAAAATTCCCCCTGGCCGTCGACGAGGACAGCGCCGCGGCAACCGGCCAGACAGTGGCGGTGCCGCACGAGACAGGAAACGAGGTGGACATAGGAGAGGCTGACACCGGCTTTCGGCAGGGCTACGGCAAAGAGGACAGCCGTCCCCTCTTTTTCTTCCGGCCTGCGCACACAC
Source organism: uncultured Megasphaera sp. (assembly GCA_900548635.1). Classification (GTDB taxonomy): domain Bacteria; phylum Bacillota; class Negativicutes; order Veillonellales; family Megasphaeraceae; genus Megasphaera. Next base: position 5,606 of record URLP01000029.1, on the reverse strand, counting down.
CAGCGCAGGAAGGCCTTCTCTCTGTCGATGACCTGATACGACCTCCCGGCCAGGGCACGGTCGAGGATGCGGTGGATGCGTTCGGCATGGCCCGACTCGGACCAGCCTACTTTGACGACCAGGAACATGACGCCGCCTCCTTCCTAGACCAGGCGGCACAAGGCCGTATAAGCCTGGAGCCAGCGTTCATAGAGCTGCGGACAGGCTGCGGCATCTTCATAGGTGACGCGGCCGCCGGCGACGCAGTTCTTGACGCCGAAGAAAGCGCCCTTACCCGCTTCGCCGAGGTAAACCGAGCCGTAATGCCACTGGCCGCGCAGGGTGAGGATGATGGAAAGGGCTGCCGACGAGAGGGCCGGCGCAATGTACGGCTTGTAGCCAAGCTTCCGGACGGCGAGATTGGCTGTGACGACGCGCTTTGTCAATTCCCGCGAGAGGCCGTCGTCGTAGTCCGTCAGGCTGTCGGCGATGATCAAATCCGCACCGTGCGGTCCGAAGGCCCGTCCTTCCGTCAGATAGCGGCGAAAGCGCGGCTCTTTCTGTGCATAATAGCAGGCCCGGGCGTGCATGACGCCGAGGCCGTAGCCCTGGATTTGGGACGGATGCAGGCCGGATACGTCCAGAAAGGCGCGGCACAGGGGATCGACGGGGTCGGAGACGACGCAGACTTGTCCCTTGAATTTCGCCTCCCTTGCCAGCAAGGCATAATGGCGCACGAGGCCCCGGTTCGCTTCCAGCTGGGCCATGCGCACGTCACCGCCGGCACCGATGGGCGGTACACCCTTGCTGGCGCAGAAAATGAAGACGTCGCAGTCAAAGACCGCTTCTTCGCCGACAATGCCTACAGGCGGCAGGACAGGGTCGCTGCAGCCGGACAGGCCTGCAAAAGGATAGCGGATCTGGTTCATTTCCATTTCCAGACGGGCCAGGTTCTTTTCGTTGATGTCACACATGCCGATTGACTGGATGACGTCACTGCCTGCCAGGAGCAGGCCGATGAGCATCGTCGTGCCGACGTCGCCGAGGGCGACGATGTTCACGCGGGCTTTACCGGAGCACTGCGGCGCCTTGTCGAGAGGCATGGCCGCAGCACCGATTTCACTGGGTAAATCGTGTATCCTTGTATTCAATGATCTCTTCTCCTTCCCCCCAGCGCAGACGCATGAGCCGTTCGATATCGTTCTTGATGAAGCGCGTCGGATCCATATTTTCGTCGAACCTGACGCCGATGTCGATATCGGGGATGCGCGGGTACGTAATGACTTCACCGAGCCGTTTCAGGGTCAGGCGCTTTTCAAACGTTTCCTGATAGACGTCCTGGAGAGTCTCCATGATGGCTGCCGCGTTCTGGAGACAGGTCATGGAATAGAGGTAGGCCGCTTCACTGCTGCCGTGGCCGATGAAGGCCGGCTTGACGTAAGGCAGGACGAGATTGATGGCCGGCGTGCGGCCGTAGCCGCTGTAATTCTGGGCATTGTCCAGGCTGTCGCCGCCGATGAAGGGATAGCAGTCCCTTTCATTAAGCCAGACTTCCAGACTGGGCAGGAAATAGGCGCTGTCGGCGCGCAGGTCCTTTTCTTCCATCATGTCCATGGCCCGGCCTGTCATGACGCCGACGAGGACTTCCTTGACGTCGACTTCGTTCCGTTCCAGATAGGGCATGAGCATGCGCATGCGGTGGCCTTTGTGCAGGAGATCGTCGATGAGGATGACCGGCCGGTTAAAGGACTTGATGGTCTTGACCTGATTGTCGACAGACGAATAATGCTGGCTTTCGGCAATGGTAAAGCCCTTGACGGGACGGTCGAAGTACTTGTCGATGTGCAGGCCCTTCGTCACCGTATTGGGCACGAGGACGTCGCTCAACGCCTTGCCGAAAGGCACGGACATATAGGGACCGCGGTGCTTCTTCTTATCTTCGACGATGGAGACGCCGTTGATTTCAGCGACCTTCTTGATAATCTTGTTGTAAAAGGCGCTCATGTTGAAGGAAAGGATGAGCTGGCCCGGATAAATCTGATTCATGACGGACAGCAAGTTATTGTGCGCATCGTAAATCGCCTTGCGGACGCGGGGATTCTTATTGAAGGGGTTCTTGATCGTCGTTTCCACGTCGCGGAAGATGACGATGGGCGATTTCATGCTGGCCGCGTAAATCGGCGTTTCTCCTTCCGGCGCGATGTTGACGAAGCCCTGACGGCACAGGGCGTCGATGACAGGTTGTTCATAGCCGGCCGGATCGACGGGATGGTAGACAGCGTAGGCGAAATCGCGGGCAATGAGCTCGGTCAGGATTTCTGTAATGATAATCTGGCTGACATTAGCGATGCCCGCCATATCGTCGGCATAGAGGAAGCCGATACCGCCGTCAGCCGTGTCGCGGATGTGAGAGGCGATGGCGGAATCGCGGAATTCCCGCAGCAAATCGCGGGAACCGACGCGGTGGACTGCCGCATAGGCGATCATCTTCCGTTCCTGGCTGGCATCGTCGATATAGAGCGTCCAGACATAGTCTTTTTCGACGTAGCTGTCGACGGTCTCCGTATGATAACCCTTATCCCAGAGGGCACTGCAGATGGGCCAGAGGCTTTCGGCACCGCGCGGCTTAAAGGAGCCGATGCCGATTTCCCTCGCTTCCAGGACGTGTTTATAGGCCGGTTCGCGCAGGTAGAGGTTGTTGTCGTAAATGAAGTTCTGGGCGGCACCGTCGATAAGGTTGGAAATATCCCGGTTCAGGTCGATATTTTCGCGAATTTTCGTAGAACTGATGTCTTCATAGAACTTGTCCAGCGTCAGACGGATGACCTTACCCTGGATACCGTACGTCTTTTCCGGCTTTTCGCCGTGTTCATTTTCCCGCGTCTCCCGGGCAAAGGCGATGTGGTTGACCGTATGGATCGAGTCCGGCGTCGGCGCGGCACGGTAGGCCGAGGCATTTTCGATGACGTCCGTACCGACGGCGATGTAAAGGTCGCGGCCGGCAAAGATTTCCTTCAGCTTCTTGATGTCGGCAGGATTAGCGATGTTGATGGGGATGTCGTCCGGGAAAGGATACATGTCCTCTTCGTCGGCGACGGACATATTCATGATTTTGCGGCGCATGAGGCGCGGCTGAGTATGCTTGGACCAGGAAAATTCATCGAGGGCCAGGTAGATATCGAAGCCCAGGTCGCGTATCTTGCAGGCTACAGCTTTATGGCCCAGACTGAAGGGGTCGAAGGTCCCCGGATAGAAGCAGGGCTTGCGGCTCTTACCGATGGTAAAGGCGCCGTGCAGGAATTCATGCTGGCTGATGTAGCGGTAAATGTGATTGAGGACCGCCGAATTGCTGTAGAAATCGAGGTTCTCTTCGCTGTTTTCATCGAGGAGGACGAGGAGCTTCTTATAGCAGTGGCTGAAGAGGAAGTCCTTCCGCGTTTCCGGCATGACGGAACTGTGGAAGATGAATTTCCCCAAATCACGGAAGGCATCGCGGCTCAGTTCCTTATTGTAATGGGCATAGGCTTTAATCATGATGTAAAGGAGACGGCGCTGGCGCTGTTCATTGGCGTCCGGTGCTTCCTGGAACTCGCTTGTGAAATCGTCGAAGTGTTCGAGAATGACGCCTACGGTCTGAATCATCGACGCAGCCAGGGGGATGTTCACCGTGAGCAGCTGCCCTTCAATGGTCTTGACGAATTCATCGAATTCCCGCGGCGGCAGCTTGAGAATCATCTTCCCTAAGAATTCCGGCACGTATTTGGAAATCTGGGGATCGCCGATTTCCAGGCCGTTAAAGAGTTCAACCGTCAATTCGTTGCGCTGGGCGTAGGTCATGCTCGAGGCAATCTTCAGGAGACTGCTGCCGGCAGCACGGCGGACAAAAATCGATTCGCTGACTTTCAAAAGGTTCGTCAGATGCGTCCCTAAATGCATGACGCTGCCTGCATCGCAGCGGCCGTCAAGATAATGCAGCATCAATTCCAGATTGGCGACTTTCACGACCCAGTGCGTCCCCATCTTGAGGTCGACGAGGAAGAGATTCCCTTCCCGTTCAAAGAAGGCGTCCCGTCCTTCGGGCAGATTCATGGCCTGCAGAAGGTCCTTGTAATAATTGTCGTCTGAATAGTCGGCAAAGACATGGCGGGCACAGTTCAGGGCAGCGACGCGCAGGTTGAAGGATGCGCTCTGGCGGACCGCCCGGATAAAGGGTGCGGCACTATTCATGAAAGACTCGTCCAGGTAGGCGCAGTCCATATCGGATAAGACTTTGAGGAGGATGATATATTCTTCTTCACTGTAATTGCGCCGTTCATAATAAGGACTCATGACCGCCGTATAGCGGCAGCGCTGCGAAGCCGGACAGGTGCGCAGGACGGCCGTGATGAACGTGCTCAGGCAGTAGCCAATCCAGAGTTTATGCTGTTCCGTGAAGCGGATGTCCGGACAGATGATGCGGTCCAGATAGGTCGTGAACAAGGAAAGGTTGGTCACGGCTTTGGCCGGCAGGGACACGCCTTCGGGCAGCTCCTTCGTATAGGTATCATTGAAGTTGGCGATGATGCGCCCCATCAGGGCGGCTGCCTGGAGACGGATATCCCCTTCCCGATGGGACAGGAGTTCATAGAGGAACTTCAGGGTCATCAATTTCTGATGTTCCGTCATGTACGTCGAATATTCCTCAAAGATGCCGATGTACGTGCGGACATTCTTCCACTGCCGTTCACTGCGGGCCGCTTCGATGAGGTTGCCGAAATCGCTTTCATCACGGAAGATACTCATCAGGCGGATATTGTGGTCGATGGCGGCGTACTTCAGCTGGGCGATGACGTCTTCCCCTTCGAGGAGGACCTTTTCCCGCTGCTTGGGCTGCGGCGGATCAGCCGGTTCCCAGGCAAAGTCCGGCGGCAGCTCCGTGACGACGCCGTGTTCCTTCATGAATTCTTCGAAATCGGCCAGTTTGGCATAGACCTTCTGGTAGCGCTGGCGCTTGGCATCATCGACGTTGTCCAGTTTGCCCAGGATGACGTCGAAGGCTTCGGCGAGGGAATAGAAATGGACGATTTCCTTCCCGCCCGCATCACGGCTGCTCTTAACACGGAAGTCCGCGTAGATGAGGAGCAGCGATTCGACGGAGAGGTTTTCCAGTTCCAGATCCCAGACGGAATGATTGGCCGCAATGTGGCCGATGCCGGGCAGGCCCATGCGGCGGCAGCACATGCCTGTATAATAATAATGTAAATAAGGTACGCGCTTTTCTTCATTCTTCTTGCAACCGTACTTGCCGATATCATGGCAGGCAGCGGCGCCGGAAATGAGGGCCACATCGACGGGAATCCCCTGACGGGCCAGCTGGCGCGCTGCATAAACGGCGACGTAATGGACGCCGCCGACATGGCCCAGGGTATTGAAAGGCGTAATGTCGACGCCGATGCGCATGAATTCATAGATATAGTCGTCCGCTGCCAGCGTGCGCAGGCGGAGATATTCCTTCGTATAGCTGTGGCTCGTGACTTCCTGCACGCTCAAAAGGGGCATGTCCCGCTTCGGATCGAAGGGCAGTACCTGACGTTCATACTGGTAGAGGCCGCGCAGGACCTGCATCAGGACGAGGCAGCCGCGGCGGG
>URLP01000028.1 GCA_900548635.1 uncultured Megasphaera sp. | reverse complement strand
GTCAGCCACCCGATGATGTAGGCGGATTTAGGAAGACATCTTTTAGATGTCGTTAGTACCTATGCAGTTCCGACTTACAAGCTCCCGACTTTAGTCGGGAGTAGTTGACTGTTCGGAAAAGAGGTAGCCGATGCAGTTTCTCTTTTGACTCATGATGATAAGGTACCCTATCTGGACTATGTACGGGGAGTTAAAAAATCTGGTAATCCGTTAGCGATTGCTGTCAAGAAGGCTGATTTAAGAAATAATATGGATTTAACCCGTCTGCCGAACGTAACAGACAAGGATTTGAAACGGGTGGAAAAGTATAAAAAAGCCTATGCGATTCTGACAGGGGATGAAGTCTGATAATGACCGTAGAAGATATAAAAAGAGCGGATATAGAATCTCTGGAAGAGTGGTTTGAAGATGATACCTGGAAAAGTTTTCCTGAAGATGCTCAAAGAGAATTACTAGCCAGAATATCTGATTATAGGGTACGCAATTCGGGTGAATGGGATACTCCTATTGAAGAAGTGTTTAAAACGCCCAAGGTTCAGAAGATGATCAGGGAAGGCTTTTTTGATGACATGGAAGAATACTTGATAGACCCTAAAGAATAAACTGCAAATATGACCGGTCATCCTTGTCGGCCATTCTAAATCTTTAAATCCGATTCTGCATAGAGTGCCGCATAGCCAGCCAGGGCAATGCGGCACTTTGTTACGCTGGTCATGTATTTTGCAGAAAATCTACCGACTGCTATCACGGCAAGAAACATGGTATAATGAAAGAAAAATGTCAGAAAGAAGTGGAATCTATGATTAAACGTTGTAATCATGACTGTGATTTTTCTTGTCAGCAGTCAGAAGACCAGAAGATGCGTGTCATTGTTGAAGAGCATGAGAAATTGTCACCGAATCTTATTTTTGAAATCATCCGCCACGATGGCGAGCTGGAATTGGAACGGCCGGCCTGGCCTTTGATTTTGTCGGCCTTGGCGGCAGGCTTGATGATTTCGTTTTCGTTTTATTTCCGGTCCATCATCCATGTCTATGTCGGGCAGGCTCCCTGGACGGGGGCGATTACGGGCTTCGGCTATACGACAGGGTTCTTGATCGTCATTCTCGGGCGCTTGCAGCTTTTTACGGAAAATACGATTACGACGGTCATTCCTGTCTTCCGCGTACCTTGTTGGGAAAATCTTCGGAAACTCCTGCGCTTGTGGGGCATCGTCTTCGGCGCCAATATCGTCGGCACGTTCATTGCAGCGCTTTTCATGTCCAGCCCGGTCTTTACGACGCCGGAGATTACGCAGTGCCTCCTGACCGTGTCGCATCACATCATGGCACCGGACGCGATGGACAACCTTATGCGCGGTATCCCGGCAGGTATGCTCATCGCGGCTATCGTCTGGATCATGCCTATGTCGCGGAGCTTTGCTTTCTTTACTATTTTGACCTTTACTTATTTTATCTCCATCGGTAACTTTGCCCACGTCGTCGTCGGCTCTTGTGAAGCCGCTTATGACGTCCTCATGGGTGGCTCTGATTTGTACGATTATTTCTTCCGCTTCCTCCTGCCGACAGGCTTGGGCAATATCATTGGCGGTACCGGCGTCTTCACGCTCCTCGTGTCGGCCCAGGTCCGCAGTGAAAATGGGAAGCAGCTCGATTGAGGTCATAGCATGAAATCTGTCGTTTCCGTATTCAAAGAGAATCTGGTACTTGTCCTGGCGGTAGTGGTGGCATCGGTGTCGATGCTGGCCGTACCGCCTTCGTCATCTTATGTCGGGTATATCAATGTACCCGTACTGGCTATTTTGTTCTGTCTTATGGTCGTCATCGGCGGTTTGCGGGAAAGCGGTGTCTTTGCGGCCGTGCTGGCGCGTCTCTTGCTCCGACTGGGGACGATGCGCCAACTGGCGGCGGTCCTGGTCTTTGCCTGTTTTTTTGTCAGTATGTGGGTGACCAACGATGTGGCGCTCTTGACCTTTGTGCCTTTTTCCCTGATGGCCCTGCCGAAAGTGGCCAGTGAGAAGCAAATGGCGCTTGTCATCGTCCTCCAGACGCTGGCGGCCAATCTGGGTAGTATGTGTACGCCCGTAGGCAATCCGCAGAACTTGTATCTTTATTTTTACTACGCCATGGATCTGTCCTCGTTTCTGCTGTTGCTCCTGCCCTATACCCTGGTATCCTTCCTGTTGCTGGCGCTGTCCCTGTTCCGCTTGCCGGGAACGCCGATTCCTATTTCCGTGCGGTTGGCGGCCCGGCGGACACGAAATTTGCCTGTATTGGCTCCGTCGCGGCAGCTCTGGATTTTGGGCGGGATGTTTTTCCTTTCCCTGCTCGCTGTGGCGCATGTGCTCGACTATCGTCTGGCCCTGGCCTTTGTCGTGGTCGTCACGGTATTGACGCGGCCACGGTATTTCCGTTATGCTGATTACCGGCTTTTGGGTACCTTTGTGGCCTTTTTTATCCTTGTAGGCAATCTGAGCCAGCTGTCTGGCTTCAGGGTCCTGTTGACGGGATATCTGGACGGTCATGAGTTCCTCATGGCCCTTTTGGCAAGCCAGGTCATCAGCAATGTGCCGGCCGCCGTCCTCCTGTCGGGGTTTACTGATGATGCGGCGGCCTTGCTGGTAGGAACCGATATCGGCGGCCTGGGGACGCTGGTTGCCTCTATGGCCAGCCTCATTTCCTATGGCATGTACGTCCGGGCCTGTCCCCGGCAGCAGGTAGGGTATCTGAAACTATTTACCCTGCTCAATCTGATCTATCTGCTGGTACTGGTCCTACTGGCCTGTCTCTGTCATCAACTGGGGCTATAACCAGGACGCAGGCCCGGGAAATCCTCGATGGCTGCGACTGTATCGTCGGTTACGACACATACATCGATTTGATCCGCCATTATTTCCCGGATAAAGAATTCGTCACGACGGGCATGACTAAAGAAGTGGAACTATTACTATCCCGATTTGCCGAAAAACTTCCAGACGTCCCAGTTCGACCTGCCGATTTGCAAGGGCGGTTATATCGACATCGACGTCGACGGCCAGCAGCGCCGCATCCACTTGACCCGTATCCACATGGAAGAAGACGCAGGCAAACTCGTCCACAGCGGTGGCAGCCCTTTTTTATTACGAAAGGAGCCTTAAGATGGCAAAGAGTAAGACCCGTTATGTCTGCACGAACTGCGGTAGTGTTTCCAGCCGCTGGCTCGGCCGCTGCCCGCAGCGCAGCGGTCCGGCTTCCAAGGCGGCATCCCTGACGGATATTGCCATGGAAGACATGGCCCGCATGGAAACGGGCATCGGCGAACTGGACCGCGCCGCACGGCGTCGGGCATGGACTATAACCGCCTGATCATCCTCTTGGCCGTCTTGGAAAAACGCCTGGGTGTTCCCTTGGGGAGTCAGGACGTTACAAACTCATTCTACGATGTATCGGTAGAGCCTGTCGTCGACGGGTTTGTCTAAAATGAATTGGAAGTTGACGATGGGAAGAAGTTGGCCTTTATCGTTGGCAATCGTTGTTTCTACCGGTTTGCCGCTGACGCTCAGGTCACCGAGATAGAAGAAGTCGGCGCCTTCTGCGTCGCTTTTTTTCACAAAGAGCAGTTTGCGCGTCTTTTCGCTGGCAATGGCTGCGACCTGCGGCGATGAGAGGCGGACGCGGGAACGCGTCATCCAACTGAACTGCTGGGGCGAAACGAAAGCGTCTTCGTATTTTGTACTGGCCGAGACGTCGTTGCGCTTTTTATAAGTGACGAAAATGGGGCACGTATCGCCGACGATTTGGTAGCCGTTGAGGGTCCCTTCACGGTTTGTATCATAGTTGAGGATGCGCGACACATCTTTGCGCGTGTAGTTGCCGTAGCGGACGAAGCCGCCAACGGCGTCCTGGTTCCGTTCGACGTAGAGCTGCTGGAAACGGTAAGTGGCGTAGTCGAGGACGTCATGGATGTATTTTTGGAAGGCCGCATCTGTTTTCATGTCTTCGAAATACGGTGTAGTAGTATAGGTATGATTTTCAAAGGAAATCAGGGCTTTGCCGCCGTATTTCTTTTGGCCTGTCTGGGTAAAGAACTGGAGTGTAAAGACGCGGGCAGCGCTGGCCATGGTCGCTGCTGTCGGCAGAAAATGGTAGGCTTTTTCTGTTTCCCGTGCCAGCTCCGCCGTCGTCCATGACGCTGCCTGCAGGAGATGGCGCAGAATCAGGATTTCTTCAATTCGTTTGCCGTTAGCCAGTTCGAGGCTCACCATTTTCAGGACGTCCTCTTGGGCCTTGCTCAGCGTCGATACCCCGGGCTGGTTCATGTAGCGGGAAAAGGCATACATCGATTTCTTCTTGGCTACGAAGAGGAGCGGATCCTTGTCACCAAAGTGGACGAAGTCCATCATCAGCGGCTCCCGGCCTAAGCGGTAAGCCATGTCTTTGTACGATTCTTTCAGGGCCCGCAAATCGGCCAAGGCACTCTTAGCGTTAATGGCCTCATAAATCCGTTCTTTAGCGATGTCGTCGAAGTGGACCGACGTCGGGCCCGGCAGGAAATTGATCCGCATCAGGCGGCGTACAAAGTCCTTATTGTACGTCCGGTCGCCGAAGAGGGCGATGGGGAGCAAAAAGTTATTTTCATAATTGCCGATGAAGTCGAGAACTTCCAGATAGCGTTTATGAGGATACTTGCGCAGACCGCGCCCTAGCTGCTGGACAAAGACGATGGCGGACGTCGTCGGCCGTAGCATGATGACCTGATTGACTTGGGGAATATCGACGCCTTCATTGAAGATGTCGCACGTAAAGATATAATCGAGATACGCGTCATCGTCGTCAGACTTTGCTTCCAAGTGGGTTATGGCTTCGCTTCGTTCCTTTTCGCTCGACGCACCGGTCAGGGCGACGGCCCGTTTACCGTGCTGCCGGAAGGCTTCGGCCAGGGCCTGTGCTTCAGCGATATTACGGCAGAAGACGAGGCCTTTAACTCGCTCAGCGTCGCTGCCGTAGAGGTCGGCGTAATGGAGAATGTGTCTTACCCGTTCCTCACAGGTTAGGAGGTTGAAGTCGCTCATATCGTCCAAAAGCTTGCCGTTGACGCTGATTTCGCTGATGCCATGGTAGTGGAAGGGGACGAGCATGTTTTCTTCTAGTGCGTCGTGGAGACGGATTTCATAGGCAATATTGTGGTTAAATAAGGCGTAGATGTCGAAGTTGTCCGAACGTTCTGGCGTGGCTGTCATGCCTAAGAGAAATTTAGGTTGGAAATAATTTAGCACTTTTTGATAGGTCGCGGCGCCGCCGTGATGGACTTCATCCATGACGATGTAGTCGAAAGCGTCCGGTGCAAAGGTATGCAGGATATCGTCTTGAGCCAGAGTCTGGATGGTGGCGAAAAGGTAGGGCTTATCCATTTCCTTGGCATGGCCTGTCAAGATTCCCGTGTCTTCAGGCGGTACGCCGACGCGAACATAGCTGTCGCGGGCACTTTTGACGATGAGTTCCCGGTGGACGACGAAGAGGAAGCGCCGGGGTTGCATCTTCTGGACGTCGAAAGCGGAGAGGTAGGTCTTGCCCGTACCTGTTGCAGAAATCAAAAGACCCCGGTCTTCGCCTTTGTCGCGCAAGGCCTGAATACCAGCCAGCGCCGCTTTCTGCATGGCATTGGGCTGAATCTTATGGAATGGCAAGTAGGCATGCTGACGCTGTGGCTTATTCTTCGTGTAAACATCTTCATAAGCGCGGATCCAGGCTTCGTCGACGATTTCCGCAGCGTCCCAGAGAGCGTCGAATTCGGCTTTTGTCTGGCGGATGAGAGCGCCGTTTTCAGCGGACGTAAAGAAAACGTTCCATTCCTGATTATGCGTCAGGGCGTTGGCCGTCATGTTGCTGCTGCCGATGACCATGGTGTAGTTTTCCGGGCCTGCCTGCGGGCGGTGGAAGAGGTAGCCTTTAGCGTGGAAAGCTCGTTCTTCTGTGACCATGCGCAGTTCGACGTTCGGGAATTTCAGCAGTTCCCGCAAGGCACCGGGCTCAGTGAAATTCAGATACTGGGAGGCCAGGATTTTCCCTTTTGCCGTCTGGTTCTGGATGAGGGCGTCTTTCAGGCAGGCAATGCCGCTTTTCGTTAGGAAGGCGACAGAAAAGAGAAAGGAATCACACGTATAGAGCTGGGAAAGAATCGTATCCAGAACCTTGCGTTTCTTTTCCTTATTATTAGTTAAGATTTTTGGTACATAACGCTGGTCCGCTTCGATGGTGTAGTCGATGAACCCTTCGCGCAGGCACTGTTCGAGGGCGCCGTATTCAGCCATGATTGTCGCCTACTTCCCAGCCAGTTTTTCCATGATCGGCACGTCCGCCGGTGCCCAGTCGAGGCTCGGCATGTCTTTTGGCAGCATCCACTTGGCTGCGACGTGTTCCTTGCGGACGAAATCGGGCTTGGTGAGATGGCAGAGAAAGGCATACATGGTAATGGAAAAGTCCGGATATTCGTGCTGTACTGTCATATACAGGTCTTCTTCACGGACCGAGACGTGGACGTCCATTTCTTCCCGCAGCTCCCGTTCAATGGCCGTGTGTTTGGCTTCGCCCGGTTCAATTTTGCCGCCTGGGAATTCATACTTATAGCTGACGTAATCGAATTTTCCCTGGCCTCGTTCCATGCAGAGAATTTTCCCCTGATGCTCTAAGATAGCCGCAACGACTTCTAAATGTTTTTTCATCGAGATCCTTCTTTCTTTGCTTTTTTCTCATTCTACCACGCCAGAGAACGTTTGCCTACGTTTGCCCTACAGATAAAGAATTAAGTGAATCGTGATTTAGTAAGTTACGATTTACTAAATCATGATTCACTTGAACATTTTGCTCTATGTCAGGAAATGGTAAAAATTGTGGTACATTGACGGGAAATGTGGTAAACTAGTATAGTTATAGAAGTATATACAAAGGGGAGGTGTTTTTTTACTCTATGGAAGATAAATATGAATCGGGCCATGAGGAACCGAAATCGAAGAAATTCAATGGCCGCAATGTGGCCGATAACATCATGAAAGGTGTCATCGTCCTGATTATGGCTGTCATTTTCGTCATGATTGCCGACCAGGTCATTACGACGCCCTTCATCAGTGCCGAAATAGAAGGGGAATTTTTCCACGGCAGTATTTTCGGAACGACTATCATCACTATCGTAGCCTATATCGTCGGCATCATTGTCGGTGCCTTGGTGGGATATGGGATTTCGCCGTTCGTGCTGCGCCTCATCTGGGCAGCGATTCACCGTATCGAATCGGGTCTGAATGATTTCGAGAGCCAGGACATCATCGTCGGGACGCTGGGGTTGCTTTTTGGACTTATCATTGCGAATTTAATTGGCCTAGCGTTTGCCCGCCTGCCGATTATCGGGGCCTATGGGCCTATCGTGTTCAGCATCGTCTTCGGCTATGCCGGCATGAGCATCGCCATCCGCAAGAAGAGCGAAATCATCGCCTTGGCAAGCAATCTGCGGTTAGGCAAGTCTGGCAAGGAACACGGCAGCAAGCATAGGGATATGGAATTTTCCGGCAAACTCCTCGATACGAGCGCCATCATCGACGGCCGCATCGCCGAAATTTGCAGTACCGGTTTCCTGGAAGGGCCGCTGCTGGTACCGGTCTTCGTCCTCGAAGAGCTGCAGCTCATCGCCGATTCGTCGGACCTGTTGAAGCGCAATAAAGGCCGCCGCGGCCTGGATATCCTCAAGCAGATGCAGGAGGACAACTACGTCGAAGTGCGCATCATCAACGATGATTTCGACGATGTCCAGGGCGTCGACTCCAAGCTCGTCCGCCTGGGACGCAAGATTAACGCCAAAGTCGTCACGAACGACTACAATTTGAACAAGGTCGCTGCCCTCCAGGGCGTGGCTGTCCTCAATATCAACGATTTGGCCAATGCCTTGAAACCGGCCCGCATCCCCGGGGAACACATGAACGTCCTCATTGTCAAGGCCGGCAAGGAACCGAATCAGGGCGTGGCCTATCTCGATGACGGCACGATGATCGTCGTCGAAGATGGTCAGAAATACATCGGTTCTACCGTGCCCGTGACGGTCACGTCTGTCCTGCAGACTTCGGCCGGGCGCATGATATTCGTCAAGATTGCAAATGAGTAGGTGAAATGTGTGAAAGTATCTGTCATCGTCGTAGCGGCCGGCACGGGACGCCGCTTCGGCTACGAGCGGAACAAGCTCTTCTATCCCTTGTGCGGCGAGCCCGTCTTGACGCATACCCTGCGCCACATCTTTGCGGCCCGTTCCGTGAATGAAGTGGTCATCGTCCATTCCCGCATCGATGAGAAGGAAATCCGGCGCCTCGTCGATGCTCTCCATCCCATCCAGCCCGTGCGCTACGCCCTTGGCGGAGCCGAACGGGAAGATTCGGTCTACAACGGCCTGATGGCCGTCAGTCCCGACATAGACGTGGTCATGGTTCACGACGGAGCCCGGCCTTTTGCCGGCCCGGACTGGTACGACCAGGGCGCGGCCATGATGGAAACGGCTAAGGCTGCCATCTACGGCATCCCCTTGAAGGATACGGTCAAGGTCCGCGGCGACGACGGCCGGCTCCATACGCTGAACCGCAGCCGCTTGGTCGCTGCCCAGACGCCGCAGATCTTTCACCGCAATCTGCTCGTCGAAGCCCATGAGCACGCCCGCGCCGAAGGCATCAAGGCGACGGATGATGCGTCTCTCGTCGAAGCCATGGGCATACCCGTGGTCATCCTCGAAGGGAGCGAGAAGAACCGCAAAGTGACGACGCGCGACGATATCCCCATCCTGTCGCTTTACATGAAGGGACGGGAAGTCCAGCGCATCGGCACGGGCTACGACGTGCACCGCCTGAAAGAAGGGCGGCGCCTGGTTTTGGGCGGCGTCGAGATTCCTTTTGAAAGGGGACTCGATGGTCATTCTGATGCCGATGTCGTCATCCACGCCATCATGGACGCCCTGTTGGGAGCCGCCGGGCTCCGCGATATCGGGACGTATTTTCCCGATACGGATCAGGCTTTCAAGGACATTTCCAGCCTGGTCCTCTTAGAAAAGGTCCGCCATCTGTTGCGGGAGAAATGTTGCCGCATCGTCAATCTCGACGTGACCTTATTGGCACAACGGCCTAAAATCAAGCCCTATGTGCCGCAGATGATTGCGAATATTGCCGAGGCCCTGCGTATCCCTAAGGCTGCTGTCTCCGTCAAGGCGACGACGACAGAGAAATTGGGGTTCGTCGGCCGGGAAGAAGGCATGGCAGCCCAGGCGGCGGCCATGGTCCTTAGCTATCAATAATACATATATATAGTCTTTAGGAGGAATCTTTTATGTCACAGGAAGTACGCGTTCGTTTTGCTCCGAGCCCGACAGGCCCGTTCCACATTGGCGGTGCCCGTTCGGCCCTCTTCAACTACCTCGTTGCCAAGCACAATCACGGTAAGTTCGTCGTCCGCATCGAAGATACGGACCGCAAGCGTTCGACGTCAGAATCAGAAGAAAATATCAAGGAAGCCCTGAAATGGCTGGGCATCAACTGGGATGAAGGCATCGATGTCGGCGGCCCGAACGGCCCGTACCGCCAGACGGAACGCCTGGACATCTACAAGAAATATACGGAAAAGCTCTTAGCCGAAGGCAAAGCGTACTACTGCTTCTGCACGCCGGAAGAACTGGAAGCCGAAAAGAAGGCTCAGATGGAAAAAGGCGAAACACCGGTCTACTCCGGCAAATGCGCTGATTTGCCCAAGGAAACGGTCGAACAGTATTTAAAGGAAGGCCGTCCCCACGTCATCCGCATCAAGACGCCGAAGAACGAAACGATTGAACTGGACGACCTCGTCCGCGGCCACGTTTCCTTCGATTCCAACAATGTCGGCGACTTCGTCATCGTCAAATCCGACGGCATCCCGGTCTATAACTACTGCGTCGTCCTCGACGATGCCCTGATGCACATCACCCACGTCATCCGCGCGGAAGAACATCTTTCCAACACGCCGCGCCAGCTCGTCATCTACAAGGCCCTGGGCTTCGAAGCACCGAAGTTCGCCCACGTCTCGCTGATTCTCGGCGCCGACAAGAAGAAGATGAGCAAGCGCCATGGTGCTACGTCGGTCCAGCAGTACCGCGACATGGGCTATCTGCCCGATGCCCTGGTCAACTTCCTGGCCCTCCTCGGCTGGACGCCGGACAGCGATCAGGAAATCTTCAGCCGCGATGAACTGATCGAACAGTTCACCCTCGACCGCGTCGCCAAGAACCCGGCTGTCTTCGATATCGAAAAGCTGAACTGGATCAACTTCCACTACATGAAGCAGCTCGACGAAGATGCGCTCTACGCCGTCTGCCTGCCGCATCTCCAGAAGGCCGGCTACGCCAGCGAAAATCCGGATGAAAAAGAAGCGGCCTGGCTGAAAGCCGTCTGCTCGGCCATGCGCGAACACGTCCAGTACGGCGCGCAGATTGTCGACGCCGCCAAGGTCTTCTTCACCGACGACTATGCTCCCGAAAATGAAGAAACAGCGGCTGTCCTCGAAGAAGAAACGGCACCGTCCGTTCTCAAGATGTTCCGCGATGAACTGGCCGCTCTCGACGACGTCACGCCGGACACAGTACAGCCTCTCTTCAAGAAGATCCAGAAGGGCCTCAAGGTCAAAGGCAAGTTCGTCTACATGCCAATCCGCGTCGCCGTCACAGGCGTCATGCACGGCCCGGACCTGAACGTCATCGTCGCTCTCATGGGCCGCGATAAAGTCCTGGCCCGCCTGGACGAAACGTTGGCATAAAAGGCTTGACATGAGCCCGATTATTGGGTACTATATAAATACATATCAATTAATAATATGTATTAAATAAGAATCTGCGATGATCAAAATGAGTTGCAGCGGCATCCGACAGAGAAGAAAGGCCACGGCTGAGAGCCTTTCCCGGTCATAAAACTGCAATACTGCCTTTGTGAGCAGGCCGGGTGAATGGAGTAATCCGGTCCGGATGCGCCCGTTACTGCGCAGTAAAGATTACGGCATTGCCGTAAAAACAGAGTGGAACCACGGGCCACCGTCTCTGTCATAAGGGATGGTGGCTTTTCTGTTCGATTTTCAGGGAGGTACAGTATGAGAGAACTGAAAGTATATAACACACTGACTCGTAAGAAAGAAACCTTCGTCCCCGTTACGCCGGGCCAGGTCAAGATGTACGTCTGCGGCATCACGCCGTACAACCATTCCCACATGGGCAACGCCCGTCCTTTCGTCACCTGGGACGTCATCAAGCGCTACCTGGAACACCTCGGTTATGAAGTCACGCACATCCAGAACTTCACCGACGTTGACGACAAGATCATCAACGCTGCCAACGGCGAAGGCGTCACGTGGGATACGATTTCCAACCGCTATATCGCCTCGTATTTCGAAGTCATGGACAAGCTCCATATCCGCCGGGCCGACAAATACCCCCGCGTTTCGGAACACATGCCGGAAATCATCAACATGGTCCAGACCCTGATTGACAAGGGCTATGCCTATGTCATCGACCACGACGTCTATTACAGCGTCGAAAAGTTCGCCGACTATGGCAAACTGAGCGGCCGCAGCCTCGACGACATGATGGCCGGCGCCCGCATCGAAGTCGACGACCGCAAGCACAACCCCATGGACTTCGCCCTCTGGAAAGGCGCGAAACCGGGTGAACCGTCGTGGGACAGCCCCTGGGGCAAAGGCCGTCCGGGCTGGCACATCGAATGCTCGGCCATGAGCAACAAATACCTCGGCGACACCTTCGACTTCCACGGCGGCGGCAGCGACCTCATTTTCCCGCATCATGAAAATGAAATCGCCCAGTCCGAAGCCTTCACGGGCAAGAAGCCGATGGTCAAATACTGGCTCCACAACGGCTTCATCACGATCAATTCGGAAAAGATGAGTAAGTCTTTGAACAACTTCTTCCTCGTCAAGGACGTCTTGGAACACTACAGCCCCGATGCCCTGCGCTTCTTCCTCATTTCCAACCACTACCGCAGCCCGCTGGACTTTAGCGACGAACGCCTGGAAGAAATGACGCGCAGCCTCGAACGCCTCGGTACGGCCATCGATAATGTCCTGGAACTCCTCGCCATGCCGGCCGGTGCCAAATCGCCGCAGGCCCAGCAGCTCCTGGAAACGGCCCACAAAGATGAAGAAGACTTCGAAAACGCCATGTGCGACGACTTCAACACGGCCCTGGCCAGCGCAGCTATGTTCGATCTGGCCAAGAACGTCAACATCTATAAGAATGCCGTCGTCAACGAAGGCGTCCCCGTCGACTCGGCGGCCATGTCCGAAGTCAAGCGCGTCTTCAAGACCTTCACGGACATCCTCGGCATCCTCGAAGACCGCTGGAACGGCAAGCAGGAAGATGCGAGCAGCCAGGATTACGCCGACTTGATGCAGGTCATCCTCGACGTCCGTCAGGAATGCCGCGCCCAGAAGCAGTACGCCCTGGCCGATGCTATCCGCGACAAACTCTCGGCCCTTGGCATCACCATTGAAGATTCGCCGCAGGGAGCGCGCTGGAAAAAGTGAAATTCAAACAACTGCAAGAACTGAAGAAACGGGCCTACCAGGCCTTTGCCGACGGCCGGCGCCTCGATGTGCCCGACCAGGAAGCGGCCCGGCTGGACTCGATTAATCTGGCTTTCGTCGGTGATGCCTATTACGCCCTGACGCTGCGCAAGCGCCTCGTCGAAACGGGCATCCCCCATGTCCAGGTCCTGCATACCTTGGCGGCAGAATTCGTCTCCGCCAAGGCCCAGGCCTACGTCTACCGCCGTCTCCACGACAGCCTTTCGGACGAGGAAAAGGCCGTCTGCCAGCGGGCGCGCAATGCCTATACCATGGCCCCGAAGAGCGCGACGGTCGCTGAATACCACGACAGTACGGCCCTGGAAGCCCTCGTGGGCTATCTGGTCATGGCTGAAAAGGACGAACGCCTGAAAGAACTCATGGATCAGGTCTATGAAGAAACGAAAGCCTACTGCAATGAAAAACACGGAGGGAAAGCATGAGCGAGGAAAATATCATCATCGGCCGCAACAGCGTCACAGAAGCCCTGAAGGCAGGCCGTTCCATTACGAAAGTCTATGTGGCTGCCGGCAATGAAACGAAGCCGCTCCAGCGCATCCGCGACCTGGCAGGGGACCGGGAGATTCTCGTCGAAGAAGTACCGGCCAAGGTCCTCAACCACTTGGCACCGGGCAACCGCCATCAGGGCGTCATCGCCTTTGCCAAGCCCGTGGACTATGCGGATTTGCGGGACGTCCTCATCGCCGCTGACGAGAAGGGGAAGGTTCCCTTCCTGGTCCTCCTTGACGGCATCGAAGACGTCCACAACATGGGCGCCATCATCCGTACGGCTGAATGTGCCGGTGTCGATGCCGTCCTGCTGCCGAAACGGCGCACGGCACCGATCAATGAAACCGTCGGCAAGACGTCGGCCGGTGCCGTGGAATACATGCCCCTCGTGCAGATCGGCAACATCTCCCAGACCCTGAAGCAGCTCAAGAAGCGCGGCTTCTGGGTCATCGGCGCCGACATGGACGGCGAGACGGACTATTTCCACAGTTCCCTGACGGATCCCGTCGTCCTGGTCATCGGCAGTGAAGGCCGGGGCATTTCCCATCTGGTCAAGGAAACGTGCGACGTCCTCGTCCAGATTCCTATGTTCGGCCACGTCAATTCCCTCAATGCCTCCGTCGCCGCGGCTTTACTCATGTATGAAGTCGTGCGCCAGCGGCAGGCAGCGAAATAAAATAATGAAATAAGCGAGGTAACGATTATGCAGGCAGCGTCCAATGCAGAAGAGAAACATGACCGCTTTGCAGGCATGACAGATGAAGAAATCGTACGCATCGCCCAGGAAGAGCACGATGGCAAAGCGGCCGATTATATCGTCAACAAGTATCGCAACTTCGTCAAATCCAAGGCCCGGGCCTATTTCCTTGTCGGTGCCGACCGGGATGACATCATCCAGGAAGGCATGATCGGCCTCTATAAGGCGACGCGGGATTTCCGCGGCGACAAGCTTTCTTCGTTCCGGGCTTTTGCCGAGTTATGCATTACGCGGCAGATCATCACGGCCATCAAGACGGCGACGCGGCAGAAACATATACCGCTCAATTCCTATGTATCCCTCAACAAACCCATCTATGACGAGGAATCGGAACGGACCCTGCAGGATATCCTCTCGGGCATCCGCGTCAGCGATCCGGAAGAGCTGGTCATCAGCCGTGAAGAATTCAACGACATCGAACTGAAGATGAACGAAATCCTCAGCGATTTGGAATGGAAGGTCCTGACGGCCTATCTCGACGGCAAATCCTACAACGAGATGTCGAAAGAGCTGCACCGCCAGGTCAAGTCCATCGACAATGCCCTGCAGCGGGTCAAGCGCAAGCTGGAACACTATCTGGCAACACGCAATGCAGAAAAAGAAACGGAAAAGGACCTGAAAGGGCCGGAAAAGCCTATTGATAGAAACGCAAAATGAGTGTACAATAGTACTGTTAGCGTCATTGTGTGAGGAGGATATAACGTGATTACAGCATTACAGATCATCGTCGTCATATTGGCACTGCTCATCATCGGGGTCGTCGTCGCTCAGAAGAGCAAGACCCAGGGCATGGGTGCCGGCTTCGGCGGCGGTGCAGAGGATTTGTTCGGCAGCCGGGCCCGCGGCATGGATGCACTGCTTTCCAAACTGACCATCGTCCTGTCGATCATCTTTGCTATTTGTGTCTTGATTTTAGGCAGACTGATGCATACCTTTTAAAATGAATGATATAGGGGCTGTCGCATAGGGGCTTTTCCCTTTATGCACAGTCCCTTTTTCTTATCGTTCATCGTTCGTCGTTCATCGTTGTAGGGGCGCCACGTGGGGCGCCCGCGTGAATCTTCGGCAAACGGCGAACGGCAAACGAACCACGGAAATGGCTGTCGCTTTAGGCGGCAGCCATTTTCATCACGGCACTCCCAAGGAGGAAGACTATGGATTTACAGCTCGCTCATGATATAATAAGTATATGCAATGCAGACTGCGGCGGCGCGACCGTCGAAGACTGCGCGGAAAAGCTCGGCATCAGCGGCCCGCGCCTGGCTGATGTCTTTGACACTTTTAATGAATTAGTGAGGAGTGAGAAACTCATGAGAATCGCAGGAGACCGGTATATCTCGACGCAGCAGCCTCAGGAGATTACCGGTATTTATAAAGGCTATACGCCGACCTTTGGCTTCGTCCTCAGCCCGGATCTGACGGAGGACGTCTATATTGCCGAACAGAACCGCAATACGGCCATGAACAACGATAAAGTCACGGTCCGCATCCTGCACCGCGGCGACGGCCGCCATAAACAGGAAGGGGAAATCGTCTCCATCGTCGAACGGGCCAATAAGACCCTGGTCGGCACGTTCCAGCGGGAAAAGCACAGCGCCTTCGTCACACCTGATGACGAACGGATTCGCGAAGATGTCTACATTCCCCTCGATAAGACCGGCGGCGCCCGCAGCAGTGCCCGCGTCCAGGTGAAGATCACCAAGTGGCCGGAAAAGGACCGCAAGGCCGAAGGGGAAGTGACGGAAGTCCTCGGTTACGACGGCGACAAGGACCTGGACATCAAGGTCATCATGGCCCGTCACAACCTGCCTTTTGATTTTCCGGACGACGTCAAGAAGGAAGCCGAAAAGATCGATATGACCGTGACCATGGAAGAAGGGCGCCGCGACTACCGCGACCGCCAGCTGATCACCATCGACAGTGAAGACGCGAAGGACCTGGACGACGCCATCGACGTCGTACGCCTGCCGAACGGCCATTTCCGCCTTGGCGTCTACATCGCCGACGTCAGCTACTATGTCCGTCCCAACTCGGCCATCGACCAGGAAGCGTACAATCGCGGCACGAGCGTCTATCTCGTGGACCGCGTCATCCCCATGCTGCCGACAGTCCTCTCGAACGGTATCTGCAGCCTTAATGCCAATGAGGACCGCTACTCCATGACGTGCGTCATGGAAATCGATGAAAACGGCAAGGTCCTCAAAGCCGACATCGGCCCGGCCGTCGTTCGCGTCAAACGGCGCTGCAATTACGTCGAAATCCGCAAGGCCCTTCTGGAAGGCATCATCCCGGACGACCTGCAGCCCTTCATGCCCATGCTCCAGAATTTGCGCGCCCTCTCGACGATCCTCAAGAACATGCGCCTGCGCCGCGGTGCCATCGATTTTGATTTCCCGGAATATAAAGTCATCCTCGACCCGGACGGCGTGCCCCTGCGCCTGGAAAAGCGGGAACGCTCCATTGCCGAACAGATCGTCGAAGAAAGCATGCTCATCGCCAATGAAACGGTCGCCTGCTACCTGCGGGACAGCAAGAACCCGACGGTCTACCGTATCCATGAAATCCCGGAAGCGGAACGCCTGGACATGATGCGCACTGTCCTTTCGAGCTTCAACCTGCCCATGCCGCCGACGGAAGACGTCAAGCCCGCAGACTTCCAGAAACTCCTGGAAATGACCAAGGGCACGGATGAAGCCGCCGTCGTCCAGACCATCGCCCTGCGCTCCATGCAGCAGGCCCGCTACTCGACGGTTA
>URLP01000027.1 GCA_900548635.1 uncultured Megasphaera sp. | reverse complement strand
AATCATGTATAGGGCGAACGCTCTATCGTGGGTTCAAATCCCACGCTCTCCGCCAGAAACGAATGATAGAGGCTGTGTGTTGAGGTTATCTCCTCAAGCACGGCCTCTTTTTTCATATTGTTCATCGTAAGTAGGGGCGTCCATAATCGGGCGCCCGCGTGAATCCTGTGCATACACTTTTTTGAACTTGTGAGGCGTTTCGACAAACGACGAACGATCAACGACAAACGAAATTCAGGGGGAAGAGGGATTTTATGAGCGAAATTAAAGCGAATCTGGCAGCGTTTATTGCTGCCCACACAAGTGATGATTTTGTCATGACACCGATTACCATGCGCGAAGCGTCGCTGCACACGGCGTTAGGACAGGAACTGCCGAAGGTCGCTATGGCCAGGGTCGTCGATACGGTACTGGAAGGCTGTGACGTCTATGACGTACCCATCCGGATCTATATTCCCGATGCGAGCCGGCCCTTGCCGGTCCTGATTTACTATCACGGCGGCGGCTTTGCCATCGATACGGTCTCCGTCTACGATCCGGTCTGCCGCCGCATTGCCCAGGCGACGCAGCACATCGTCATTTCCCCGGAATACCGCCTGGCGCCGGAAAATCCCTATCCCGCAGCTTATGAAGATGCTCTGGCCGTAGCCCAAAAGGCACTGCCGAAACTCGATGAACTGCAGCTTGCCCACACTGACGATTTGACACTGTGCGGCGACAGCGCCGGCGGCTGCATGGCTGCGCAGACGAGCCAGGCTCTGCAGCACGACGCGTCTGTGCCGCTGACGCATCAGATTCTCGTCTATCCCTGTCTGGATATGACCCATTCTTTCCCGTCCGTCAAAGAAAACTGCAATACGAAGACGGGCTTTACGCCGGCCAAGATGCGTTGGTATTTCAATCAATGCTTCCGTGCTGGCGACGACCGCCGTCAGGCTTCTCCTTTGTTTGGGGAATTGTCGAAGGACATGCCGGCAACTTTAGTTTTGACGACGCAGTTCTGCCCTTTCCGCGACGAAGGACGGGATTATGTGCGCCGTCTGCAAGAATTGGGCGTCCGGGCCGAAACGTATAATTATGACAACATGGTCCATTCGTACCTTAATTTTGAAAAATTATGCTACGATGAAATCTGCGATACCTACCGGCGCATGGCCGATTTTTTGCAACATTGATGGGAATGGCTTATAATAAACACATGTGATGCGCTCATTTACTCGTAAAGGATGTGTTTGTATGAAGAAATGCCAGCACTGCGGTGCGCCCCTTCAGGACGGCGACCGGTTTTGTCAGGCCTGCGGCGCGGAACAGCAGCCGCAGGAGGAAATAAAGAAACGTATTTGCCCGGAATGCGGCAAGTGGCTCTTAGCAGACAGCAAGTTCTGCCCCTTCTGCGGCGCTGAGCTGCCGCCCATGGATGATGACGAACCAGTCATCGATGAAGAAACGGGGACGGAAACCTTTGACCACAGTCATCGTCAGGCACCGCGTGAAGAAAGACCGGCAGAAGCCGACCGATCGGCACCGCAGCCGGTCATGACGGGCCGGCCCCAGCCGCCGCCTTTTCAGGAAGTGCCTTTTTATGTACGCTACCGTAAGACTATCATCGCCGCTGTCGTCGTCGTTCTTTTGATTATTATCGGTGCTGTGGGTTTCCATTTTTACGGCAGCCACAGCGGCGACTACGTCAAGGATGCCGTTTCCTTATCTCAGCAGTTGGGTGCTGAAAATGAAGCGGCTACGGATACGGCTAAGCGCCTGAGCCAGAAAGGGCAGGGCGATGATGTCGATTCCCTGGTCAGGGATTTGGAAAAGAATCGCAAGAATGTCGAAAAAATAAGCCGCAATTATCAGCCTAAGAACATCCCTGATGAATATGCTGCCGATGACAAGGCCATCCGCGAAGTCATGCGCGACCAGATGGCCATCTACGATACGGCCATTGCCATTGCCCAGAATCCCGGCGACGATGCAGTCAGCGAAAAACTGGACGATTTGCGCGATGCCGTCCAGAAAGGGAAGAAGAACGCACGGACTATCAAGATTCCCGGTGCCGACTTCACGGCCGCTGTCGACGGCGACAACTTAGCCAGCTACCTGGAAAAATACGTCAGCACCCAGACTAAGAAAGAAGAAGCGCCGCCGCAGCAGGCGAAGACGGATCCGGATAAACAAATCCTTTCGTCCTATGCCAACAGCAAGGACCTCTTTAATGACGATATCGGCAAGTTAGCCGGCGACATCAACACGTATCTGCAGAATCATCCCGATTTCAAAGGCAACCGGGAATTCTCGAGCCGGGCCAATACCCTCTACATCCAGATTTCCAAGACGCGCAGTCAGCTGGACAACGATACGTCCATCGACAACACGGCCATGAAATATAAACTCGATGCCCTCTTCCAGGCCGAACAGGACCGCATCCGCGGTCTCTACGACGGCGTCAGTGCCAGCCAGCGCGGCCAGGACTACCGCCCGGGCTTCCAGCGCGGACAAGCCGCCTCGGACCGCTACGACAAACTCAATAACGAATGGAATAATCTTTAGAAAAAAGCCTGCCGCAATAAAGCGACAGGCTTTTTTCGTGGTTCTATTTTTTCACATTCTTCATCGATAGTCCGATGCGGCCCCGGGCGGCGTCGACGCTGATGATTTCGGCTTCTACGATGTCACCGGTGTGGACGACGTCTGTCGGATGGCGGAAAGGGTGACGGCTGAGCTGGGAGCGGTGTACCAGGCCAGGCGTCTTCAGGCCGAAGTCGACGAAGGCGCCGAAGTCGACGACGTTCTGGACCGTACCGCGGACGACGCTGCCGATTTTCAGGTCCGAAAGAGAGACGACGTGGCGCCGCGTCAAGGGTTTCGGCATTTCACTGCGCACATCGCGGCCGGGCTTGCGCAGTTCCTCGAGGATGTCTTTGATGGTCGGCTCGCCGGCCTTGAGAGCAGCGGCCAGTTTCGGTGCGGCATTCATCTGGATCTTGTCGCGCAGGACGGCTAATTTTTGCATATCTTTCAGGTCGTCATGGCTCAGGCCGTAATGCGCAGCGATTTTTTCAGCCAAATCATACGATTCGGGATGGACCGACGTGTTGTCCAGCGGTTCGTCCCCTTCTTTGATGCGCAGGAAGCCGGCGCACTGTGTAAAGGTCGCCGGTCCCAGGCGGGGCACGTTGAGCAGGTCCCGACGGTTGCGGAAGGGGCCGTTTTCATTGCGGTAGGCGACGATATTGCCGGCCGTAGCCGCTGTCAGGCCGGCGATGTGCTGCAAAAGGGCCGGCGAGGCCGTATTCAGGTCGACGCCGACGTAGTTGACAACCGACGTGACGACCTGGTCCAGGGCGGCGGCGAGGGCTTTCTGGTTGACGTCGTGCTGGTACTGACCGACGCCGATGGCACAGGGGTCGATCTTTACGGATTCTGCCAGCGGGTCCTGGATGCGGCGGGCGATGGAAACGGCACCGCGGATGGTGACGTCCAAATCGGGCAGTTCTTCCCGGGCCAGGTCGGACGCGGAATAGACGGACGCGCCGGCTTCATTGGCGATGACGTAAGAACACGAGAGATGGTAATCTTCGATGAGCTTCGAGACGAACTGTTCTGTTTCATACGACGCCGTGCCGTTGCCGATGGAAATGAGGCTCACGTCATGGCGGCGGATCATGTTGGCCAGGGCCGTGGCACTCTGGTGTTTCTTTGCTTCTGACTGGGTCAGGTAGTACGTGCCGTAGTCGAGGACCTGACCGGTGGCACTGATGACAGCGGCTTTGCAGCCCGTGCGGTAGCCCGGGTCGAGGCCAAGGATGATCTGGCCCGCAAAGGGCGGCTGCAGGAGCAGGTGGCGCAGGTTTTCGGCAAAGACTTCGATAGCTTGCTTTTCGGCCTGTGCCGTCAGTTCATTGCGGATTTCCCGTTCCATCTGGGGCGAGATGAGGCGCTTGTAACTGTCGGCAGCGGCGTCGCGCAGGATTTGTTCATACGGCGACGGATGAGCGATGACCAGGCGGCAGAGCCAGTCGATGTGCTGGTCTGCGGCTTCTTTCACGGCAACTTTCAGTTTCTTTTCATTTTCGCCGCGGTTGATGGCCAGGACGCGGTAGCTCGGGATGCGGGCGACGCGTTCGCTGAAGTCAGCGTAGGTCAGCATGGGGCCGGCGTCTTTTTCATCGACTTGGAGGCTGCAGGTCAGGCGGGCCTGGTTCCAGAGGTCGCGGCGCAGGCGGCGGCGGAAGTCGGCCCGTTCCGAAAAGCGTTCGGCCAGGATGTTGGCGGCGCCCTGGATGGCGTCGTCGGCAGTCGGTACGTCGTCGTTGATATAAGCCTGGGCAGCTTTTTCCGGAGCCGGGCCTTTTGGATTCTGGCTGGCGAAGAGGTCGGCCAGCGGTTCCAGGCCGGCGTCGCGGGCCATGGAGGCTTTTGTGCGTTTTTTCGGTTTATAAGGCAGATAGATGTCTTCGACGTCCTGGAGTTGGCGCGCTTCTTCCAAGGCTTTGGCCAGATTGTCATTCCAGCAGCCCTGATCGATGATCGACTGGCGGACCGTTTCCTTGCGGCTGGCCAGGGCCTGTTCATAGGCGTTCTGTTCTTCGATGCAGCGTAGCTGCACTTCGTCGAGGCTGCCCGTCATTTCTTTGCGGTAGCGGGCGATGAAGGGAATCGTATTTCCTTCCTGAAGCAGAGAAAGAGCAGCCCGGACCTGAGCAGGGCGGACGCCGAGCGTACGGGCAATTTCGAGGATGATCGTTTCGTCTGTCATGGACTCGTTCCTTTCGGATGATAATATCATCAATTTAATATTGCTTATTCCGTAAAAATAATTTTACGTAAAATATTGAAATTTTTCTTAATAACCGTTACAATATAGTATAGGATAGGATACTTTCCAGTATTCTCTATGTTTCAACAGTTGAAAGCTAGAATATCTAATTATACCACAGTTTTCCAAGAAAGGGGGACAAAAATGGAAATTGCTGAAGTTTTGCGAAAAAACGGCTATAAAGTAACTCCGCAGCGCCTGGCAGTTTATGAAACCATTGATCATAATCCGACGCATCCGAATGCCGAGGCGATTTACAAGATATTACAGCCGAATTACCCGTCCATGAGCCTGGCTACGGTCTATAAGACAATGGAAATCTTTGCCAAGATCGGCGTCGTCCAAGTCCTGCAGTGCGCAGAAGATGCTCATCGCTATGACTACAACACGACTCCCCATGCTCATATCCGCTGTGAAAAATGCAACCGCGTCATCGACGTCGACATCGATCAGGCTGCCCTGAGTAAGCTGGCAGCTGACCAGACGGGCTTCACCGTCAACGGCGTCAGCGTCTCGTTCGTAGGCATCTGCCCGGACTGCCGGGAAAAGTCGTAATTAAAAGGGGCTGCCGCACCTGCGGCGAGCCCCTTTCGTGTTTCCTTTGGCGTTTGGCGTTTATCGAAAGATTCCCACAATGGGTCGTCCGTCAGGACGGCCCTCGAATCACGAACCACGACCCACGGCAAACGGCTTGACCATAATGGCTGTGCATAGGGAGATTTATCTCCCTGTGGCAGCTTTTTTTTGAAAGAGAGGACACTATGCTGCATATTGGCTGTCATTTATCGGTTTCACAAGGTTTTTTACATATGGGTGAGGAGGCGCTGTCCATCGGGGCAGATACGTTCCAGTTCTTTTCCCGCAATCCCCGCGGCAGCGGTGTGCGCAAATTAGACCCGGAGGACATGGCAGCTCTCAATCAGCTCATGGCAGCCCATCATTTCGCGCCTATCCTGGCCCATGCGCCGTATACACTGAACGGCTGCTCCAAGACGGCAAAGACCCGGGATTTTGCCCGTCAGGCCATGGCCGATGACCTGCGCCGCCTGGAGTATCTCGACAACTGCCGCTATAATTTCCACCCCGGCAGCCATGTCGGCCAGGGGCCGGAAAAGGGCATCGAATGGATTGCCGACATGCTCAATACCTGCATGTTCCGGGAACAGAAGACGACGGTCCTTCTGGAAACGATGGCCGGCAAGGGGACGGAAATAGGGCGGACCTTTGAAGAACTGGCGGCCATCATCGAAAAGACGGCCCTCAATGAAAAGCTCGGCGTCTGCCTCGATACGTGCCATGTCTTTGACGGCGGCTACGATATCGTTTATCATTTAGATGAGGTCCTGACGTCTTTTGATAAGATCATCGGACTGGAGCGGCTGAAAGCAATCCACATCAATGACAGCAAGAATGAGCTCGGCAGCCACAAAGACAGGCATGAAAAAATCGGTGACGGCCACATCGGCGTCGACGCCTTTACGGCCATCGTCAACCACCCGGCTCTGCGGCACCTGCCTTTTTATCTGGAAACGCCGAATGACTTAGATGGCTACGCCCGGGAAATCGCCCTTCTCCGCTCCCTGCAGAAACCGGAATAACGCGAAAGGAGAGCCTTTTTATGCGCATCTTACACACTGCCGACTGGCACTTGGGAAAACTCTTTTATGGTACCTATCTGACGGAGGACCAGGCCTATGTCCTGGAAAAGCAGTTCCTGTTGCTCCTGAAGGAAGAAAAAATCGATGCCGTCGTCCTCGCCGGCGACGTCTATGACCGCAGCCTGCCGCCGGCAGAGGCCGTCGAACTCTTCGATGAAATCGCGACCAAGGTCACAGCCGACCTGAAGCTGCCTTTTTTTGTCATCAGCGGCAATCACGACAGTCCGGCACGCCTTTCCTTTGCCAGCCGCCTTTTGGCACCGCAGGGACTCTACATCGCCGGCGAACTGGCGCGCCTGACAGGTCCCGTCGTCTTGGAAGATGTGGCAGGCCCTGTGGCCTTCGTCATGCTGCCCTATGCCGAACCGGCAGAAGTGCGGCACTTCCTGGGCGATGAAAGCATCCACAGCCATCAGACGGCCCTGACGGGACTCAGGGACTGGGAGTGCCGTCAGCTTCCCAAGGAAATGCGCACCATCTGTGTGGCCCACGCCTTTGCCGCCGGCGGCATCGCCTGTGATTCTGAACGGCCTTTATCCATTGGCGGCACGGATCAGGTAGACAGCGCTCTCTTTGCGCCCTTTGCCTATACGGCCCTGGGCCACTTGCACGGCCCCCAGAAAGTGACGGCTGAGACCATCCGCTATGCCGGCAGTTTGCTCAAATACTCCTTTGGCGAAGCGTACCAGCATAAAGGCGCCGTCATCGCCGACATCGATGCCAAAGGGAAAGCCGATATTTCTTTCTGTGAATTTTCGCCGCGCCATGATGTACGCATCGTCAGCGGTACTTTTGAGGACATCATGGCCGCCGCCGACGACAGGACCGATGATTTCATCATGGCCCGCCTGGACGACACGCAGCCTATCCTGGACGGCATGGCCAAGCTGCGGCGCAAATATCCGAACGCCATGGCCCTGGAAATGCCGCACCGCAATACAGAAGCCCGGGGACAGCGCGATTTCAATCTGCAGCAGACGACGGAGAAAGAACTCTTTACGGGCTTTACGGAAGCCATGCGGCCGGACCAGCCCCTGACAGAAGCGGAAAAGGCCTGCGTCCGTAATCTTTGGCAGCGCCTGGAAAAAGAGGAAGGGGGAACTCTCTTATGATACCGATTTACTTGGAAATGAAGGCTTTCGGTCCTTATGCCGGTCAGGAAATCGTCGATTTCCGCCGCTTAGGCGAGCACAAGCTCTTTCTCATCTATGGGCCGACAGGCTCGGGCAAGACGACTATCCTCGATGCTATCTGTTATGCCCTCTACGGCAGCACCAGCGGCAACAGCCGTACAGGCGCGCACATGCGCAGTGAGTACGCCTCGCCTGAGGAAGTGACGTCCGTTTCCTTCCGCTTCGCCATCGGTCAGAAATACTACCGCGTCGACCGCCGTCCGGAACAGGAAATCGCCAAGAAACGCGGTACGGGCCTGAAGAAGGATTCGGCCAAAGCGGCCCTTTATGAAACGGATGAGAACGGAGAAAATGAAAAGCTCCTGGCCGCCAAGAACGTGACGGCGGCTGTAGAACAGCTCCTCGGCTTCAAGGCCGACCAGTTCCGCCAGGTCGTCCTTTTGCCGCAGGGCGATTTCCGCCGTCTCCTCCTGGCTAATTCCGGAGAACGCCAGCAGATCATGCAGACCCTTTTCCATACCCAGCGCTACGCCAGATTCCAGGAACTGGCCAAGGAACGTCATGATGCTTTAGCCAGCCAATATGAAGATGTCCGTCGTCAGCGCGAACAGTGCCTCATCGCACTGGAAGTGACGGACGAAAATGAAATAGCCGCAAAAGAGACACAGTGGCAGGTCCGGCAGGCCGAAACCGGGAAGCAGCAGCAGGCGGCTGAAGAACGGCGCAAAGCCGTGCAGGAACGGTTCCAGGCGGCACAGGAGCTGGCCTCGCACTGGCAGCTGCGCGACGAGAAGGCAAAGGAAGCGGCAGCCCTCCAGCAGCAGGAAGAAGCCTTTCAGGCAAAGCGGCAGCAAATCGCCATCCTGCGCAAGGCCGAAATCCTGGCTGAACCATGCCGTCACCTTGATGACCTGGAAAAAGAGGGCAAAGAAGCCCGCAAAGCTGCTGAAAAGGCAGGCCGTCTGGCGGAAAAAGGCCAGAATGATCTAAAAGCAGCGCAGCAGGAACTGGCCGACCTTGTGCAGCGCGAAGGCGAATACAAAGAGGCAGCGGCGGAAAAAGCCCGCCTCGCGGCGCTGCAGGACAAGGCTGCATCCTATCGGGACTGCTGCCAGGCGGAAGTGCAGTGCCGCAAAGAAGCGGCAGCTGCTGAAAAGGCCTGGCGCGAAGCGCGGCAGGGGAAAGACGCCGAAAAGAAAGCCCTCGACCAGGCGCAGGCGGCCGTGGCCCAATTGAGCGAAACGGCTGTTGCCGCGGAACAGGCCAAAGCCCGCTGGCAGAGCCTGCAGGAACGGCTGCAGCAGGAAGAAGGCGCTGCGGCGTTGCAGGCCCAAATCGAAGGGGTGGCCAAGGCGTGGGAAAAAAGCCGCACAGCCCTGGCCAAAGCGACTGACAAAGCGCAGTGTGACCGCCGGGATTATGAAAGTGTCCAGGCCGTCTTCCTGCAGGCCCAGGCCGCTGTCCTGGCGGCGGAACTGGAAGACGGGAAGCCTTGCCCGGTCTGCGGTGCCGCCGCTCATCCAAGACCTGCCGTAGCGCCGCAGTATTTGCCCCAGCGGCGCGATGTCGAACGGTTGAAAAAGCAGGCGGAAGCCAGTGAAAGCCGCCGCCAGCAGTGGCAAGTGACGGCGAAGCGCGACGAGACCCGGTATCAGGCCCTGCAGGGACAATACCATAAGCTGCGCCAGCAGTATCCGCAAGACGGGGACCTCGCTGTATGGCAGGCCAAAACGGCGGCGGCGAAGAAGGCCATGGACGATTTGCAGCACGCTGCGGCAGACGGGGAGAAAATGCGCCGTGCCGCAGCCGCTGCGCAGGAACGGCTGAAGCAGTGGGAAAAGAAAGAAGAAACACTACGGAGCCAGGCGGAAGCGGCGCGGACGGCGGCCGTCAAAGCGGCGGAAGCCAAGACACGCATGGAAGCGGACCTGCCGGAGGCCTACAGGAATCCCCAGGCCCTGGAGCAGCGTCTTTCTGACTTGGCGGCCTTTCTCGGTCGCTATGAAAAGAATTTGCAGCGCTGCCGCGACGCCGTCGTCCGCGGCGAACGCCAGGCAGCCCGGCAGCAGCAGGAGACGGTGAACTGGCAAAAGCAGGTCCTTTCCCTGCGCGACCGCTTCAGTGCCGGCGTCCAGGCCCTGCGCCAGCGCGTCCTCGCCGACGGCTTTGAAAGCGTCAAGGCCTGCCGCCAGATGCAGGCCCAGGTGCCGGGCATCCCTGTCCTTGAGGAAGAAGTTCGCCAGTACGACACGCAGGTCCAGCAGGTCAAAGGGCAGCTGGCACAGGAAGAAAGGGTCATCGGCACAAAGGCCCGGCCAGATCTAAAGGCCGTGCAGCAGGCTCTGGCAGAAGCCGAAAAAGCGAGCCGTGCGCTGACCGAAGAGAAGGGCCGCCTGGCCGCCCAGTACGGCCGCTGGCAGGAAGAAAAAAATAAGCTGGCGACGCTTGATAAATCAGGACAGGCCCTGACGGAAGAATATAAGACCGTCGGCGCTGTCTATGAACTCATTGCGGGCAAACAAACAGGCATCAATTTTGAACGCTATGTCCTCGGCGCCCTCCTCGACGAAGTCCTGGCCGCCGCCAACGGCCGCCTCCAGGGCATGAGCCGTCAGCGCTACAGCCTGCAGCGCTCCCAGAACTGGGATGACAAGCGGGTCAAGCAGATTGGCCTGGACATCGAAGTCTATGACAATTACACGGGCTACGCCCGGCCGGCCAATACCCTCTCAGGCGGCGAGACCTTTCTGGCCTCTCTCTCCCTGGCCCTGGGTCTGGCCGACGTCGTCCAGGCCTATTCCGGAGGCATCCACTTAGATACGATTTTCATCGACGAAGGATTCGGTACTCTCGACGGCGAAACCCTCGACTATGCCCTCAAAACCCTGGCCTCCCTGCGCAGCGGCGGCCGTCTGGTCGGCATCATTTCCCATGTGCCGGAGCTGAAGGAACGCATCGATGCCCGCTTGGCCGTCCATAAGACGGACCGGGGCAGCACGTCGAGTTTTGAGTTCGCTTGACCTGAGTTCACTCCAAAGTATATAATGAAATTATCTAAGTGTAATGAATAAAGAGGGGGAAACAACTTGTCTATTGAAAAAGTACGTGACTATTTTTCTCAGTGGGGAATGGAAAAACGGGTCATGGAACTCGACCAGTCCAGTGCGACTGTCGAAGAAGCGGCGGCAGCCCTGCATACGGAAGGCCGGCGCATTGCCAAGTCCATGTCCTTCATGGTCGGCGAGTATCCGATTTTGGTCATCTTTGCCGGTGATGCCCGCGTGGACAACCATAAATTCAAAGAACGCTTCCACAAAAAAGCGACCATGCTCAAGCACGATGACGTGGAACGCCTCATCGGTCATCCCGTCGGCGGCGTCTGCCCCTTTGCCATTAACGAAGGTGTCGACGTCTTCCTCGATGAATCGCTGAAGCGCTTCCCGACCGTCTTTCCGGCCTGCGGCACGGCCAACAGTGCCATTGAACTGACCCTGCCCGAACTGGAAACGTGTTCCCATGCTAAAGCATGGGTCGACGTCTCGAAGGGCTGGCAGGAAGCAAAGCAATAGAAGGGGGTAATATTATGCAATTTACTTTTAAGCACACAAATTTCAACGTTCTCAATCTGCAGCGCAGCATGGACTTCTACAAGGAGGCCCTGGGTCTGACGGAAGTGAGCCGCATCGAAAATCCGGATTTCACCATCGTCTACCTCGGCGACGGCGTCTCGGACTTCCAGCTCGAACTGACGTGGCTCAAAGGCCGCAAGGAACCGTACAACCTCGGCGAAAACGAATTCCATACGGCCTTTGCCGTCAAGGATATGGATGCGGCCTTTGCCAAACATAAGGAAATGGGCTGTGTCATCTACGAAAACCCGGCCATGGGGATTTATTTCATCGTCGACCCCGACGGTTATTGGCTGGAAATCATCCCGGAACGGTAAGCCATGAAGAAGGAATATACACAGCGTACAGCCCGCCTGATCGGCCAGGATAAGGTGGACGAGCTGGATACGAAAAAAGTGCTCATCTTCGGTGTCGGCGGTGTCGGTTCTGCCGTCGTCGAAGCTCTGGGCCGGGCCGGTGTCGGCCATCTCATCCTGGTCGATGCAGACGTCTTTGATCCATCTAACCTTAACCGCCAGCTCGGCGCTACGGTCCCGACCATTGGCCGGCAAAAAGTGGACGTCATGAAGGAACGTCTCCTGACGATCAATCCTGATATCGACGTGGAAACGCATGCCATGTTCTACCTGCCGGAGAGCAATAAGGGCTTCATCGCCAATTCCGGTGCGGACTACGTTGTCGATGCCGTCGATACGATGAGCGCTAAGATTGCCATTATCGAAGAAGCCTACCGCAGCGGCATCCCCGTCGTTTCGTCCATGGGGGCCGGCAACAAGCTCCATCCTGAGTATTTCCAGCTCGACTACATTGAAAAGACGAGCGTCGACCCACTGGCCAAGATTATGCGCCGGGAACTGAAAAAGCGCCGTATCCGCCGCATCAAAGTGGCCTATTCGACAGAAGTGCCGCACAAGCCGATTGTCGACAGTGACGAAGTACGCCCCAGTCCTGGCAGCATTTCCTTTGTCCCGGCGACGGCGGGCATGATTCTGGCCGGTGCCGTCGTGCGCGACCTCCTCGGCCTGGAATGAGAAACTTTGTTTGAGATACGAAAAAAGAATTTTACCGACTTATGCACAAGGGCTGTGCCTTAAAAAGCGCAGCTCTTTTGTTGTGCCTTCGCCCTTTGCAGGCCTTTTTGATAAAGTTCTTCCCCAGTTTGTCCACAACATGATGGAGTATATGCACATTGACATGCCCTACTAGATATAGTATCATAAGGCATGTGAGTGATAGCCCCTGCAACATATATGTGGTAGGGGAAACGAAAAAAAGAACAATTTACATACAAGATACTGTGGAGGTAGACATATGTTAGAAGTAATCAAACGCAACGGGCAAAAGGTCCCTTTCAATCGCGACAAGATCACGGCAGCCATTGAAAAAGCGATGAACAGCAGCAGCGGCATTTACGAAGCCGGCCAGGCTGCCAAAATTGCCGGAGAAATCGAAGCATATGCAGCTTCCATTCAGAAAGACCTGACCATCTATGCTATTGAAGACCAGGTCTACTACCGTCTCTTGAAATACAACAACCCGGCGACGGCCCGGGCCTATGAAAACTACAAGACCATCCAGGCCTTCAAACGCCAGACGAACACGACGGACGACGACGTCTTCGGTCTGTTGAATAACACGAACATCGATGTCCTCGACGAAAACTCCAACAAAAACGGCCACGTCGTCTCGACGCAGCGCGACCTCATCGCCGGCGAAGTCTCCAAGGACATTGCCCGCCGCAAACTGATCCCGGCGGATATCGTCCAGGCCCACGACAGCGGCGCCATCCATTTCCATGATATGGACTACATCATCCAGCCTATGTTCAACTGCTGTCTCATCAACCTGGAAGACATGCTGGCCAACGGTACGGTCATCAACGGCAAGAAAATCGACACGCCGAAATCCTTCCAGGTCGCCTGCACAGTAACGACGCAGATTATCGCCCAAGTCGCCAGCGGCCAGTACGGCGGCCAGTCCATCAACGGCATCGACCGCATTCTTGCGCCGTACGTACGCAAGTCCTTCAATAAATACATGAAGGCCGTCGTCGAAGAGCAGCGCGAAGTCTACGGCATCGAACCGGATATGGAAAAAGCCGAAGAAATCGCCTGGAAGCGGACGAAGAAAGAAATCAAGGACGGCATCCAGACCATCCAGTATCAAATCAACACCCTGATGACGACCAACGGCCAGGCACCGTTCGTCACGCTCTTCATGTACTTTAAGCCGGATTACGAATATGCCAAAGAAGCGGCCATGATTGACGAAGAACTCCTGCGCCAGCGCATCCAGGGCATCAAGAACGAAGCCAACGTCTATGTCACGCCGGCCTTCCCGAAACTAATCTACGTCCTCGACGAACACAATGTCCGCGAAGGCAGCCCGTACTTCTATCTGACCAAACTGGCCGCCGAATGCACGGCGAAACGCATGTATCCGGACTATATTTCGGCTAAGAAGATGCGCGAATCCTACGAAGGCAACGTCTTCAGCCCTATGGGCTGCCGCTCTTTCCTCAGCCCCTGGAAAGATGAAAAGGGCAACTATAAATTCGACGGCCGCTTCAACATGGGCGTCGTCTCCATCAACCTGCCCCAGATCGGCATCCTCGCTGACGGCGACGAAGAAAAATTCTTCCAGATCCTCGACAAGCGCCTGGAACTGTGCAAGAAAGCCCTCCTCCTGCGCGTCGACCTCCTGAAGCGCATTACGTCCGACGTTTCGCCGATTCACTGGCAGTACGGCGCCATTGCCCGTCTCAAGCCCGGCGAAACGATTGAAAAATTCATCTACGGCGGCTATGCGACGCTTTCTCTCGGTTATATCGGCATCTACGAAGCGACGGTCCTGACCAAGCACTGCTCGCACACGACGCCGCAAGGCCGCAAGTTCGCCATGCGCATCATGGACGACCTCAACGCCCACATCCAGAAGTGGAAGAAAGAAACGAACATCGGCTTCGCCCTTTACGGCACGCCGGCCGAAAACCTGACCAACCTCTTCTGCAAGATCGACAAGGCACGATTCGGTTCCATCCCTGACGTCACGGACAAAGGCTACTACACGAACAGCTACCACGTCGACGTCCGCGAACCGATCAACGTCTTCGACAAGTTCTCCTTCGAAGCTGATTTCGAAGACAAATCGACAGGCGGCTGCATCAGCTATGCGGAAATCCCGAATATGACCCACAATATCCCGGCTGTCCTGACCATGGTCCAGTACATTTACGACCACATCACGTACGGCGAATTCAATACCAAGCTCGACTACTGCCACGAATGCGGCTTCGACGGTGAAATCATCCTCAACGACGACAACGAATGGGAATGCCCGCGCTGCCACAACAAGGACCGCAATAAACTGACGGTCATCCGCCGGACCTGCGGCTACTTGGGTGAAAATTTCTGGAACGAAGGGCGGACGCAGGAAATCAAGAACCGCGTCCTCCATATTTAAGAGGTGACTTCTTTTGCATTACGCACAGATGCGGCAGTACGACATTGCCAACGGTCCGGGCATCCGCTCGACGATCTTCGTCACGGGCTGTTCGCGCCACTGCTATAATTGTTTCAATCCTGAATACCAGGACCCGAAAGCCGGCCAGGAATGGACGGACAAGGAAATGGACCAGCTCCTTACCTGGCTCAAGGCGCCGACCAATGCCGGCCTGACTCTCCTCGGCGGCGAACCGATGGAAAACACCGAAGGACTGACGAAAATCGTGAAGACCGTAAAGGCCGCGCTGCCGGACAAATCGGTCTGGGTCTACTCGGGCTTCCTCTATGATGAAATCATCGCAGATCCGCAGAAAAAAGCGCTCCTTGACGTTTGCGACGTCCTCGTCGACGGCCCCTTCGTCGACGACCTGAAGGACCCGGGCCTCTACTTCCGCGGCTCATCGAACCAGCGCGTCATCGATCTCAACGCCACCAGAGAAAAGGGAGAAGTAACCCTCCTCTGGCCGGACGGGAGATAAAAGTTTGTAGTTTGCAGCAACTTCTCTGTTGAAAGCCTCCCATCATAGGGGAGGTGCCGAAGGCGGAGGGGTTGCTTTTTTTTCTTAAAAATAATTAATAGAAATTATCCAGTAATACTATTTACAAAATTAGATAATTTTGCTATACTTCAGTTAGAAGAACACTGGGTACAGCACTATTCAGACGGGCGCCCTACATGGGCGCCCCAGCCGATGCGGGAATCCCAAAATCAGCGTAGGGGTCGCCATGTGGGCGACCCGCCGCGAACGCTGTACCATATCCTATACTGAATGCTGTGTAAATAATGTGCGCAAAAGGAGGGCTCCTCATGGTTGTTGAATCGGTGAAAAAAGTCAAGAATATCGTCTCGGAAGTGTTTAAAGGCTACGCCAGCAACTCTACAGGCGGCTGCTGCGGCGTTTCCCTGCCGCCGGAAGAACAGCGCCAGCTGAAGCGCCTCAAAGAAGGGGCCCAGGCCGAAAAGAAAGATTGACAGGGCCCATAAAAACGGCTACACTAAAGATATAAGAACAAGACGCACGACGGGGACACCACCTAAGGTGTCAGACGTCGTGCGTTTTTATTTTGCTACGAGGGGTGTATACCATGCAGTTACTATTGAACGGAAAGAAAATGACTTGTCCCTGTGATCACCTGGAAGACTTGAAAGCTGCCTATGGCAGTGGACAGGAAATAACCATCGTCAACGGCTTTGCCACGACAGAGAACTTAGCCCTGAAAGAGGGCGATGAAATCTATTTCATCCCTAAAGACCGCCTGCCGCCGAAGGAAGCCCTGGAAGCCATGATGTGCTCGCGCCATACGCCGCGGGTCCACGAAAAGGTCAGCGCCGCCCACGTCGCCGTCTGCGGCCTCGGCGGCCTCGGCTCCAATGCCGCCGTCTACCTGGCCCGCACAGGCGTTGGTCATCTCCATCTCATCGACTTCGATACGGTCGACGCGAGCAACCTCAACCGCCAGTCCTACATGGTCCGCGACCTGGGCCAGCGCAAGACCGACGCCCTGGCACGCCAGATTGCCGACATCAATCCCTTCATCGATGTGCGCACGGACTTCGTGTGCATGACCGAAGACAATACGCCGGACCTCTTAAAGGACGACCAGGTTATCTGCGAAGCCTTCGATAACCCCGACGCCAAGACCATGCTCGTCCATACGGTCCTGGAACAGTGCCCGGACAAATACATCGTCTCCGCCTCGGGCATGGCCGGCTACGGCGACAGCAACGACATTCAGACCAAGAAGATCATGGACCGCTTCTACATCTGCGGCGACCAGACGCGCAACGCCAAACCCGGCCGCGGCCTCATGGCCCCAAGAGTCGCCATCTGCGCCGCCCACGAAGCGAACATGATTATTAAGCTGTTGGTGGATGTACTGTAAGTCAACTACTCCCGACTAAAGTCGGGAGCTTGTAAGTCGGAACTACATAGGTACTAACGACATCTAAAAGATGTCTTCCTAAATCCGCCTACATCATCGGGTGGCTGAC
>URLP01000026.1 GCA_900548635.1 uncultured Megasphaera sp. | reverse complement strand
CGGCGGCAAAGCCCTGCTTTTCCGGAACAGGGATGCTCAGCTCGACGGCTTCTTTCGTCACAGCCCGGCAGGCCAGGCGCCAGCCATCCTGCAGCTGTTCTTTCGAGAAAATGCGTTCATCTTCCGGCGTCACGGCCAGGTTTCCCTTGACGACGCGGACGCGGCACTTGCCGCACATGCCCCGGCCGCCGCAGGGCAGGGCCAAATCGATGCCCTGGGACTGGATATATTCATGGACCCGCCGGCCTGCAGGACAAACAAGGCGCACATTTTTCATCTTTTCCGTGCGGCGCCGGGAGCAGTCCGTCTTCGGGCAGGCCGAACAGTCATGGCGGACTTCGAAGCGGTCCGCATCATCGCTCAGTTCAAAGACCAGGCTCATGGATTTGGCCGGTGACAAGGCCAGGGAATCGTTGACCTTCACGCCTATTGTCCGGCCCGCGGCCGTCTGACACACGGCTTCTGCCTGCACCGCAAGGGGCAAATCGCTGCCCGGTTCATGACGGCAGGCGATACCGCAGCCCTTCTGGCGGCAGATGAGGCGCAGCTGCTGGAGGACCTGCTTTTCCAGAGCAAAGAGGCACGTATCGGCCATGGCGTTGAAGAGGAGCGCCGTCATCAAATCGCCGTCGTCCTGATAGCGGTCCAGCTGACGGCTCACGGCAGGCCCCAGGGTCATGACGACATAGAGCTCCTCGCCCGTAAAGGCCAGGGCCGCCTTGGCCTGCAGCAAACGGCGCAGGAGCGGTGCCAGCTCACGGCACATCCCTTCTGCCCGTTCCCGGCCCTCGCCGTTTTGGCCGTAGCCGGTAAAATCCAGGGCCTGGGCCACATCGGGAACAATACGCTGTCCCCGGATGATGCGGATATCCGCCATGCCAATCGCCTCCTACTAAAAAAACTTATCTATAGTTTATTATTATACCGTGCTTTGCTTACAATTTACAACTATTTCTGCTATTTTGATAGTCTGCAGTTTGTAGTTTGTAGTTTGCAGTACTACTAAAAACTATAAACTAAGAAGGATCCCGCATATGATGTAACCCCCAATCATTAGATATTAGGTCTAATAATCGGGGTCAGCTCAACATGGCGACCGCGTGCCAGCCCGTCAGGTCACCGACCGTAGGAAATGGCAGGACGGCCGCTGAAACGGACAGCAGGGGCGGGCGACCCGCTATGCGCTGAGGGGCAGCATTGTTAGTTTGAGTCTGTCGCGGCGCAGCCGCATCTGAATCCGAGGCGATGCGCCAGCAAGCCAGATTCGCAAACGACAAACGACGAACGAATACGATAAACGAAAAAGGACTGCCGCTTTCGCGACAGTCCTTTTTATTGCTGGTGGGCCCACTTGGATTTGAACCAAGGACCAACCGGTTATGAGCCGGGGGCTCTACCGCTGAGCTATAGGCCCAAGGATAAGGCGCAAGGCCTTACCAATATATTATACGCGAATCAGATAGCAGCGTCAAGAAAAGATTTCTCTTAGAGGAAATCCTTGATCTTTTCGCGTTTGCCCCAGTTGCGCAGCTTGCTCAGGGCTTTGCCTTCGATCTGGCGGATACGTTCACGGGTGACGTTGAAGTGCTGGCCGACTTCTTCCAGGGTACGCGGACGGCCGTCTTTGAGGCCGAAGCGCAGGTAGAGGACTTTGCGTTCCCGGTCGGTCAGACAGGAAAAGACGTCTTCGATCTGTTCTTTCAGCAAGATGAAGGAAGCAGCGTCATCGGGAGCGACGGCTTCCGAATCTTCGATGAAGTCGCCGAGATGCGAGTCTTCTTCTTCGCCGATTGGCGTTTCCAACGATACCGGTTCCTGGGCAATCTTCATGATTTCCCGGACCCGTTCGACCGGGATGTCCATCTTTTCCGCGATTTCTTCCGGCAGCGGTTCGCGTCCTTTATCCTGCAGGAGCTGGCGAGAAATGCGGATCAGCTTGTTGATGGTTTCGACCATGTGGACGGGGATGCGGATGGTCCGGGCCTGGTCGGCAATGGCGCGGGTGATGGCCTGGCGGATCCACCATGTCGCATAGGTACTGAACTTGTAGCCTTTGCTGTAGTCGAACTTGTCGACGGCTTTCAACAGGCCCAGGTTCCCTTCCTGGATGAGATCCAGGAAGAGCATGCCGCGGCCGACATAGCGCTTCGCGATGCTGACGACGAGGCGCAGGTTGGCGTCGGTCAATTTCTTCTTGGCAATCGTCCCGGCCTTGATGTCTTCTTCCGTCGCATCCGGGGCATTGCCTTTTTCAATGGCCTTGGCCAGCGTAATTTCTTCGGCTGCCGACAAGAGGGGCACGCGGCCGATTTCCTTCAGATACATGCGGACCGGGTCATCGATGTTGATGCCTTCCGGCACGCTCAGGTCGACGCTGTGCATATCCGGTACTTTTTCCGTATCTTCATCATCGATATCGTCATGGTCGTTGCCGTCATCTTCACCGATGATGTCGATGCCCTTATCGGCAAAGACTTCATACATCTTATCGATCTGATCCGGCGTCAGCTCATCTTCTTCCATGACGTTCATGATTTCTGTATAGGTCAGGCTGCCTTTCTTCTTCCCCATCTGCAGGAGCTGCTTGATATGCTGCAGGGCCAGAGCCTGACGTTCTTTTTCAGAAAGCGGCTTCTTGACGGCTTCTTTTTTCTTTGTCGTTCTGCGGCGCGTCGTCTTTTTCGTCGTTTTCTTTGTTGCTTTCGTATCATCTGTCGTTTTATTCACCATGGTGTACAAGCTCCTTTCTGCTCCTCAAGACCATTGTTTCATTTCATCGTTAATTTTCTTACATGCTGCCAGCTCTTCTCCAAGCCTTGTATCGCCGTTCCGGCTATAGGCAGTAGCCAGGCGGCTGTGCGCCAGGTACTGCTTCTGCAAATCGGCCAGGCGGAATCGCTTGACATAATCCATCAGTACATTTTCGTCCATTGGGACATCTTGTAGAACCATAATTCGTGCTACTTCTTCGGCCTCCTCAGGAGTTAATTTTTGCTGGATGTCATGTGGTGTGTACATCCCTTGGTGTGCATACGTATCCAAAATAAGCTGGTAAATATGGCGCCGCCGTTCATCGGCAAAAAGGTCCGCCGGCACTTTGCTGCGGATCCGTTCGCACGACGCAGGCTTTTCCAACAGGAAACGCAAAATATTCTCTTCGGCGACGGCCATGGAGCCGCGACCGCGAGCGACAGCGTTCTCTTCCGACACGGAAGGCGAAATGACGACCTGCTGCTGCCCCGTTTCGGGATGGGCTGCGACGTACTTGTTGAATTCACTGCGTACGGCATTCTCCCCTATCTGCAGCTGGTTCGCCAGTTTCTTCAAAAAGGCTTCCAGGAGGACGCGGTTGTCGACGGCGGCCACGACGGGCAGGACCATGGCCGTAATGGAAGACTTCCCTTCCAGCGTCGTCCTGTCGTAGCGAAGTAAGGCCCGGCTGAGCATATAGTCCAGCACATTGGGCGCGGCTTCGACGGCCTGGCGGAATTTCTCCGGCCCGGCAGTGTTGATGTATTCGTCCGGGTCCTTGCCCTGGGGCAGGGAGAGGACCCGGATGCGCATCCCCAAACCGCGGACGATGCCCATGGCCCGCAGCGTCGCCTGGCGACCCGCACCGTCCATGTCGTAGCCGAGGACGAGTTCCTTCGCCTGGCGCTGCAGCAGGCGCGCCTGTTCGCCCGTAAAGGATGTCCCCAGCGAGGCGACGACGTTTCGGATGCCCCGGTTGTGGGCCGAGACGACGTCCATATAGCCTTCGACGAGGATTGCCTTCCCTTCGTCGTAGATGGCCTTGTGGGCCAGGTCCATGGCAAAGAGGAGACGGCGCTTGTTGAAGATCGGCGTTTCCGGCGAATTAAGGTATTTCGGCTTGCTGTCGTCGAGGACGCGGCCGCCGAAACCGACGATGCGGCTGCGGCCGTCGCGGATGGGAAAGATGACCCGTTTGCGGAAGGCATCGTAGAAACGGCCGTTTTTTTCTTTGGCCAGGCCCAAAAGGACCAGCTCTTTGCCGCTGACGCCTTTTTTCATGAAGGCGTCGGTCAGCTTATTCCAGCTGTCCGGCGCAAAACCCAGCTTAAAGGTCTC
Source organism: uncultured Megasphaera sp. (assembly GCA_900548635.1). GTDB lineage: Bacteria > Bacillota > Negativicutes > Veillonellales > Megasphaeraceae > Megasphaera. Next base: position 12,713 of record URLP01000026.1, on the reverse strand, counting down.
TATCGTCTCATCGGAGACATGGCGCTTGTGGAAATAAGCCAGCCCGGGCTGACCGTAGTGGGTCTTCGTCAGGCAGTTGTAGAAGAAATTCCCTGCCATCTCATTGATCTGATAGAGCCGCTGACGCTGCTTGTCGCGGGCCACGTCTTCAGCCGACCGTTCTACGGCGGGCAGGGCGATATGGGCCCGTTCTGCCAGGCGTTCGACGGCTTCGCCAAAGGAAAGGTTTTCCTTCTTCATAATGAACTGGAAGACATCACCGTGGGCGTGGCAGCCGAAGCAATAAAAAAATCCCTTGTCGGCGGCAACGCTGAAAGAGGCGGTCTTTTCATTATGGAAAGGGCAGCAGGCCCAGAAATTGCGGCCCTGACGCTTCAGCGTGACATAATCGGAAATGACGCTGACAATGTCATTGGCCTGACGGACCTGTTCGATAAATTCGCTGGAAAACCGTTTCACTGAATATCACCTGCTTCATTTCAATAACGCTGACGTATTTATATATTCTCTGTCGACCGTCGGAATTCCTTCTTTTAAAAAGAATCGATTTACAGGAAATTGCGTAAATGGGGACACAATATTTCTATATTATACGGTTTCGACGCGCCTTGTCAAGTTTCCTGCCTGAAGAGATAAATTTTTCCCCGGCGGGCTAAAATATAGCCCACATGTTTTGGCAAAATATATAGATTTATTTATTTTCATTCTGTATAATAGATGTAGACAAAGCCAATATAGGGGAAATGCATATGATTCATTTTACAGTCGGAACGATTACGCGTCCTACGTCCTTAGGCGGTGCCCTGAAGCACTTCGGCGTCTCGTCGACCCTGCGGCGCCGCATCAAGCACAACGGCATCTGCACCATCAACGGCAAGGCCGCTTCGACACGCGACTTCGTCCATGAAGGCGATGTCATCTGCGTCACTGTGCCGGAGAAGAACCCCTTCCCGCCGCAGGACATACCCATTGGCATCGTCTATGAAGACGACTACCTGATGGTCATCGACAAGCCCGCCGGCCTTTTGATGCATCCGACATCGGCTGTGCGCGACGGGACGTTGGCCAACGCCGTTGCCTGGCATTACGAAAAAACGGGGCAGCACTGCTCCTTCCATCCCATGCACCGCCTCGACAAGAATACATCCGGTCTCTGTATGGTCGCCAAGGAACCCCAAATCCAGTCCGCCTTCGATAAGAAGGACCTGGGCTATAAGCGCTTGTACCTGGCTATCTGTGAGGGACGATACCCAGCCCGGGTCACAACTGTACACGCCCCTATCGGAAGATGTCCCGACAGCATCATCACGCGCTGCGTCCGCTTAGACGGCAAGCCGGCCTGGTCCGACTTCACCTGCCTCGCTGCAGGCCCTGACTACAGTCTGCTCCAGGTCGTCCTCCACACGGGACGGACCCATCAGATCCGCGTCCACAGCAGTTACCTCGGCTATCCCCTGGCCGGCGACGACCTCTACGGCGGTTCGCGCCGCTTCATCGGCCGCCAGGCCCTGCACGCCTACTGCATCCAGTTCATTCATCCCATGACGCACCGCTTCATCACCGTTAATTCCCGGCTGCCTGAAGATATGGACGCCCTCGTCCAGCGGGCCGGCTGGAATTATATATATTAACTATTTATTACGTATTTGTAGGAGGAATGTAAACATGCCATTAATTGGAACTACAGAAATGTTTAAAAAAGCCTATGAAGGTCACTATGCTATCGGTGCTTTCAATATCAACAACATGGAAATCGTCCAGGGCGTCACACAGGCCGCTGCTGAACTGAATTCCCCGATCATCCTTCAGGCTTCGGCTGGTGCCCGTAAATACGCTAAACCGCCGTATTTGAAACATCTCGTAGAAGCAGCCCTGGAAGATCATGATCTCCCCATCGCCCTTCACCTCGACCACGGCGCTGACTTTGAAACCTGCAAAGACTGCATCGACGGCGGTTTCACTTCCGTCATGATTGACGGCTCGAAACATTCTTTCGAAGATAATATTGCTTTGACGAAAAAAGTCGTTGAATACGCACATGCTCACGGCGTCGTCGTCGAAGGCGAACTCGGTCAGCTGGCCGGCATCGAAGACGATGTCAAAGTCGCTGCTCACGAAGCTCACTACACGCGTCCGGAAGAAGTCGAAGAATTCGTTTCCCGCACGGGCGTCGATTCCCTTGCCATCGCTATCGGCACGAGCCACGGTGCTTTCAAATTCACACCGGAACAGTGCACGCGCAACGCTGACGGCGTCCTCGTACCGCCGACACTCCGCTTCGACATCCTCGAAGAAGTCTCCAAACGTCTGCCGGGCTTCCCGATCGTCCTCCACGGCGCTTCCTCGGTCGTACCGGAATACGTCAAAATCATCAACGAAAACGGCGGCAACCTCGCCGATGCCATCGGCATCCCTGAAGACCAGCTCCGCAAAGCTGCTTCCATGGCCGTTTGCAAGATCAACATCGACTCCGACCTCCGCCTCGGCCTGACTGCCGGCATCCGTCAGCACATGGCTCAGCATCCGGAACATTTCGATCCGCGCCAGTACCTCGCCGACGGCCGTCAGTTCGTCCATGACATCGTCGCGCACAAGATTAAATGCGTCCTTGGCTCGGAAGGTAAAGCTTAATTTGACGTCTTGTAAAAAAAGTATTGCTTTTTTCTGCGCCATATGGTAAAATTTCTTCTAGTGTTCTTGTAAATTAGGGAGGTGAATCCATTGCCGCAGATTAAATCCAATATCAAAACGATGGAAAAAGACGCAGCTCGCCACGCAGCTAACTCTCAGGTTAAATCTTCTGTTCATACCGCTATCCGCCGTACGACCGAAGCTATCGCCGCTGGTGACGCTGAAGCTGTTAAAAAAGCATTCGATAAAGCTAGCAGCGTAATCGACAGCGCCGCACAGAAAGGCGTTCTCCATAAAAACACTGCAGCTCGTAAAAAATCCCGTTTGGCTTCCAAAGTCAATGCTATGGGTAAATAAGCTTTGCTAAAAAAAGGGCTGTCGCTTCATGCGACAGCCCTTTTTCGTGGTTCGTTTACCGTTCATCGTTTGTCGAGAGGAGCTTACCATGTTCCCCCATTTCTTTCAACTGCGCCATTTCCTGGTGCTTTTCTTTCCTTTGCTCCTGACGCAGATGGCCCAGATCGGAACGTCTGTTTTCAGTTCGATTTTCAGCGGCCGCGCCGGTACTGTCGATCTGGCCGGTGTCGCCGTGGCCGTCAATATCTGGTATCCCGTCTTTGCCGGCCTGTGCGGCATCTTCTTCGGCATTTCGCCGATCATCGCCCAGCTGCGGGGCGCGAAAAAAGATGAGGAAATCCCGATATACATCATGCAGAGCCTCTACCTGAGTCTCTTCTTCACGGTTGTCCTCTTTTTAGCCGGCGCGGTGCTCCTGCCGCCCTTTCTGGACTTCATGGGCCTCGAAGGGCCGGTCCATTATATCGCCTGGGAATACCTGAAGGCCCTGGCCCTGGGGCTGGTGCCCATCTGCCTGCAGGCGACGATGCGTTATATCGTCGACGCCCACGGCAAGACGCATGTCTCCATGGCCATTTTGGTGACCAACCTGGTCCTGACGCTCATTTTCTTCTGCCTCTTCATCTTCGGTGCCGGTCCCATCCCGGCTATGGGCGGTATCGGCACGGGCTACGCCATCACCCTGGCCTCGTGGCTCTCGTTTTTCCTCTTTGCCGGCGTCTTCGCCTGGATGGAGCCCTTCCGTTCCTATCATCTCTGGCGCCGCCTGCGGCCCTTCAACTGGCCCTACTGCCGTCAGCAGCTGGAACTGGGCATCCCCATCTTCATCGCCGTCTTCTGCGAAACGAGCCTCTTTTCCATCGTCGGCCTGCTGATGGCCGAATTCGGTACGCTCTATCTCGCTGCCAATCAGGCCGCCATCAGCTTCTCGACCCTGACCTATACCCTGCCCTGGAGCATCAGCCTGACGGCGACCATCGTCATCGGCTACGAAGTAGGCGCCAAGAATTACGCCGCTGCCCGGCAGTATGCCGTGCTCTGTCAAATGACGGCCTTTACCATTGCCGTCGTCCTCATCCTCGTAGTCTCGCACTTCGTCGACGCCATTGCCGCCGTCTTCACGACGGATACGGAAACCTTCCGGGCCATCCGCCTCTTCATCTTTTACGCCGTGGCTTTTTCCTTCTTCGACGCCGCCGGCACGCCGGTCCAGGGCATCCTGCGCGGCTATAAAGACGTGAAGAGCATCACCTACGTCGCCTTCGTCACGTACTGGCTCATCTGCATCCCCATGGGCTATGCCCTCTCCCACCTGACCCAGCTCGGCCCGTACGGCTACTGGCTGGGCCTGATCATCGGCCTGGCTATCAACGCCAGCGCTCTCAACTGGCGCCTCTGGCGGCATACCGCCTGGAGGGAACGGGCCTGACGTCCCTTGTCGTTCGTCGTAGGCCGTAGGTCGTTTTTACTGAAAGGTCGTGTAATTTATGCCAACTACTGAACAATTAACTGCTTATGCCCGCGTACTGCTGCGCAAGGGCCTCAATATCCAGCCGGGTCAGACACTGGTCATCAGTACGCCGGCGGAAGCGCATGATTTCGTCGCGCTCCTGGCTAAAGAAGCTTATCAGGCCGGCGCTGCCCAGGTCGTCTGCAACTGGCGCTCTGACGCGCTGACGCGCCTTCGCTATGAACACGAAGACCAGCAGTATTTCGAAAGCCTGCCGGACTGGCGCCGCGACTTCAGCCTTTTCTATTACCACAAGAAAGCGGCTTTCCTGAGCCTCATCTCTGCCGATCCGTACCTCATGGACGGCATCGACACGAAGAAGATCTTCGCCCAGCAGAAAGCGCAGAACGACGCCCTAAAGGAATACATCGACGGCATGATGGCCTCGAAGACGACGTGGCTCGTCGCCGCTGTGCCGAGCACGGTCTGGGCCAAACTGCTTTATCCCGACCTCGACGCTGACGCGGCTTACGAGGCCCTCTGGAACCAGATTCTCCAGTCGTCCCGCGCCGACGGCAAGGACCCCCTGGCCGACTGGGACGCCCACCTGGCAGAACTGAAAAAGCGCCGTACGTGGATGACGGCCCAGCACTTCACGAGCCTCCACTACACGAACAAACTCGGCACGAATTTAATCATCGGCCTGCCGGAAAACCACATCTGGCAGGGCGGCATGGAAGAAACGGCAGATCACCTTCTCTTCAACGCCAACATCCCGACGGAAGAAATCTACTCGGCCCCGAAAGCCGACGCCGTCGACGGCACGGTCTACAGCACGAAGCCCCTCGTCTATAACGGCAACCTCATCGACAAGTTCCGCCTGACCTTCAAAGACGGCAAAGTCGTCGACGCCGCTGCCGAAACGGGCGAAGACGTCCTCAAGAAACTCATCGCCATCGACGACGGTGCCTGCCGCCTCGGCGAAGTAGCCCTCATCCCCTACCATTCGCCCATTTCCCTTGCAGGCATCCTCTTCTATGAAACCTTGTTCGATGAAAATGCGTCGTGCCACCTGGCCCTGGGCGCTTCTTACCCGACGTGCCTTAAAGGCGGCGCCGACCTTGACAAAGAGGCGCTTACTGCGGCCGGTCTCAACGACTCGATGATCCACGTCGACTTCATGGTCGGTTCGGCGGATCTTACGATTACCGGCACGAAAGCCGACGGCACGACAGTCCCGGTCTTTACAGACGGCGACTGGGCCAATTGCTAAGTTTTCATTGACAAGGCTAAGTATCCGTGCTATTATTAGACGCAACAACGATATACCTTTCATCCAGAGCAGCTGAGGGACTGGCCCTATGACGCTGCGGCAACCCCCATGCGGGAAGGTGCCAATTCCATCGGAACATTCCGACAGATGAAATGAAACCGTATTGACGGCCGTCATCTGCATGACGGCCTTTTTTATTTTGAGGAGTTGATATTGTGATCACACTGAAAAATATTACCAAGACCTACGGCGGCGCCGCTCAGGTCCAGGCCCTGAAGGGCATCGACCTGACCATCAACGACGGCGAAATCTTCGGTATCATCGGCAAGAGCGGTGCCGGCAAATCGACGCTGGTCCGCTGCATCAATATGTTGGAAAAACCGACGAGCGGCCAGGTCATCATCGATGACAAAGACCTGACGAAAATGAACGAATCCCAGCTGCGGGCAGAACGCAAGAATATCGGCATGATCTTCCAGCACTTCAATCTTTTATCATCCCGTACGGTCGCCGAAAACATTGCCTTCCCGCTGGAACTGGTCGGCGCGTCGAAAGACATCATCGAAAAGAAAGTCGCATCCCTCCTGGAACTCGTCAACCTCACGGACCGTGCCGGCAACTATCCGTCCCAGCTCTCGGGCGGCCAGAAACAGCGTGTCGGCATCGCCCGCGCCCTGGCCAGCGATCCGAAGATCCTGCTCTGCGACGAAGCCACATCGGCCCTCGACCCGCAGACGACGAAATCCATCCTGGAACTTTTGCAGGACATCAACAAGCGCCTGGGCATCACGATTGTCGTCATCACCCATGAAATGGCCGTCGTCAAGGAAATCTGCCACCGCGTGGCCGTCATCGAAAGCGGCGTCATCAAGGAAATGGGCCGCGTCGTCGACATCTTTACCAACCCCCAGTCCCAGACCATGAAGGACTTCGTCACGTCCATCATCAACATGGAACTGCCGACGGGCATCAAGAACCTCGGCGTCACTAACCAGCCGGCACCGGACCGTCATATGCTCGTCCGCCTGCGCTTCAAAGGGGCCGCTACAAACGATCCCGTCGTCGCTGACGTCGTGCGCAAATTCAACGTCGAAGTCAGCGTCCTCTACGGCAACATCGACTACATCCAGGATGAACCCTTCGGCTACCTAATCATCGTCATCATGGGCGACATGGAAACACAGGCCAAAGCATTCGCCTATATCAAAACATTACCGATTGGAAGTGAGGTTTTAGGTTATGTCCCAAGAAATCATTAAATTAATGCTCCAAGGCATTGAAGAAACGTTCTATATGGTCGCCGTCGCCACTATCATCGGCGGCATCATCGGTATCCCCCTCGGTATCACCCTGGTCACGACCAGTAAGGGCCATATCCTGGAAAATCGCGTCGTCAATCAGATTCTCGGCACGATCGTCAACATCATCCGTTCCATCCCGTTCATCATCCTCATGGTCGCCATCATCCCACTGACGCGCCTCATTGCCGGCACGTCCATCGGCACGACAGCTGCCTGCGTCCCCCTGACCATCGTCGCCATCCCCTTCCTCAGCCGTCTCGTTGAAACGTCGATCCGCGACGTCGACTTCGGCCTCGTCGAAGCAGCCGAATCCATGGGCGCGACACCCTTCCAGATCATCCGCAAGGTCCTCATCCCGGAAGCCCTGCCAACGATCATCAATAACATCACAGTCCTCATCGTCAACCTCATCGGGGCATCGGCCATGGCCGGCGCCATCGGCGGCGGCGGCCTCGGGGACATCGCCATCCGCTACGGCTACCAGCGTTTCCGTCCGGACGTCATGCTGGCCACGATCATTATCCTCATCGTCGTCGTCAACGTCATCCAGGCCGGCGGTGACTTCGCTTCGCGGAAAAAGAATAAGAAATAGTTTGTAATAAAAAAAGCTGCCGCATAAGCGGCAGCTTTTTTTAATTGTCCTTCTCATCCGTTTCTTTGTTACGGATTTCGCTGAGTTTTTCTGCTAATTCATGGAAGGTCTTCTGATAAAGATCTTCCTTTTTTTTTGTTTCTTCACTGGCATCGATGGTCTTGGCCATCTGTTCCCAAAAGCTCATAGGTCTCTCCCCCTTTGATTGTAAATAAAGCAATGATTTTTCTTCATTATACAACAATCGCTCGCCGCTGCCAATTGCGTCATGCTCATTTATCATAACCATCTATAAGGAGACGGCATACAGAAGGTTTCCCTTCTCAGGAGAGGCTTTTACCAACTATTCCTGTGGCGCCAGAAGCTGGGCATGAGGATGGCCAGGACCGGGAAGGCTTCGAGGCGGCCCATGAGCATGGAAAAGCAGAGGGCCGTCTTACTGAGGGGCGGCAGGGCCGAGCAGGTCGCCGTCGCACCGAACTGGCCGAAGCCCGGGCCGCAGCTGCCCATGGTGGAGATGCTGAGGCCGATGGCGTCGAAGATGGCCACACCGTCAAAGACCATGATGAAGGTCCAGAGGACGCCGAGCATGGTATAGACAAAGAAGAACTTGGCCACGCCGTAGATGAGGTCCAGTGAAAATTCTTCGCCGTTCGAGCGGATGTGCATGACCTGGCGGGGGTGCATCTTCTGATGGATGATCGCCCGCAGGGTCTTCACGAGGAGCATGGCACGCGTCACCTTCAGGCCGCCCGTCGTCGAACCGGCACAGCCGCCGACGAACATCAGCCCTAAGAGGATGAACTTCGAGAAAACCGGCCACTGTTCAAAGTCGTTGGAGACGTAGCCCGTCGACGAAGAAATGGAGACAGACTGGAAAAAGGCCTGGCGCAGCGCTTCGATGCCGTCCCAGTGCTGGGCCAGGACCAGATTGAGGGCCATAGCCGCCGTCGTGACGGCGACGGTGCCCAGATAGACACGGAATTCCGTATCATGGAGGATGACCTTAAAGCCCTTTTTCCAGACTGCAACGTACATGCCAAAGTTGGCACTGCTGATGATCATGAAAAAGGCAAGGCACACTTCGATGAGCGGGCTGTTGAAATGCGCCACGCTGTTGTTGTACGGCGAAAAGCCGCCTGTGGCAATCGTCGAAAAGGCGTGGTCCACCGCAATCAGGGGCGTCATGCCGCAGAGCCAAAAGACAATGGCCGACATGACTGTAAAGAGGACATAGACCGTAAAGAGAGCCTTGGCCATTTCCTTGATGCGCGGCAGGGTCCGGTCCGAACGGGGCCCTGTGCTTTCGGCATTGAACATGTGGACGATGCCCTTGCCGAACTGCGGGAAGACGGCGATGAAAATGACGATGATGCCGAGGCCGCCGAACCAGTGCGTCAGGGAACGCCAGAGGAGCAGGCTCTGCGGCAGGGATTCGACGTCGTCGATGACCGTCGCCCCCGTACCGGAGAGACCGGAAATACATTCAAAAATACTGTCCAGGACGGGCAGGTAGCCGCCGGCCGCGTAAGGAACCATGCCGAGGAGGGTGACCATGATCCAGCCCAGGGCCGTAATGGCGATGCCTTCGCGGACCGTGAGGCTGTCCTGCGGTGCCCTGCCCCGCCAAATGAGCAGGCGCCCGACGAGGAGGCTCACCGCAATGGCCGCGAGAAAAGGCAGCAGGCTGCTTTCCCAGTAAAAGAGGGACGCTGACAGGGGAATGATGAGGGCCAGGCCGCAGGCCTGGGCTAATTTCCCTAAGACAAATGCAATAATACGTATATCCATAATGACCGACCTCCTACCAACGCCGCCGCAGATAACCGAAGGCGGTCTGAAGGACGATGAGGAAGGAAAAGATTTCGACGCGTCCCAGGATCATGAGGAAACTGCAGTAAATTTTCGTCCACGCCGGCAGGACAGAGACATCGTTGATGCCAAAGAGTTCCATCGTCGAGCCGACACTGGAGAGACAGCCGATGGCCACCCCCATGGCCTGCATGGGTGTGACGCCAGAAAGGGAAATAATGAGCATAGAAAGGAAAAAAGTCCCCATGAAGAGGAAGAAATAGCTGAGGACGCGGCTGATGATCTTCATGTCGACAGGGATGTCGTCGATTTTCAGGGAAATGACCATATGCGGGTGCAGGGTACGGCGCATTTCCTGGGCCGCCATCTTGAAAAGGACCATGAAGCGCATGACCTTGAGGCCTCCCGTGGCGGAACCGATACAGCCTCCGACGAAGGCCAGGGCGAAGAGGATATATTTGTCGAATTCCGGCCAGGCCGCGTAATCGGCAGAGGCAAAGCCGCTCGTACTGCTGAAGGAAAGAACCTGGAAGAAGCCGTAGCGCAGGTTGTCCCAGCCGTCGTAGACGCCGTGGCGCCATAAATGAAGGGAGACAATAAGGCCCGTAAAGGCGATGAGAATCAGGACGGTCCGCAGTTCGGCGTCCTTGAAGAGGCTCTTCACGTCGCGCCGTTCCCAGGCCTTCCAGTAAAGGAGGAAATTGCCGCTGGCCAGGAGCATCGAGAGGGCCCCGGCCGCTTCCAGTCCCAAACTGTCGTAGTTCGAGAAATCAAAGAGCGCATCGCCGCCGCTCGTAGACATGGTCATCAGACCCTGGTGGAAGGCCGTCCCTGCCGGCAGGCCGGCCAGCCAGTAGAGCACCATAGAACAGAGGGTAATGGCGACGTAGATGCAGCCGGCCTGACGGGCGGCACTTTCCATGCGCGAGACCATGGGACTGAAGGCGACGCTCTGGTGGACCGAAAGGGTCAGGCCGAAGCAGCCGCTGACCTGGGGCAGGACGGAGACCAGGATGAGGATGAAATTAAGGCCGCCCAGCCATTCCATGAGGCTGTGCCAGAGGAAGAGCGACGCCGGCAGAGCTGCACCGCCGTCGGCCAGGCATGACGTCCCCGTCGTCGTAAAAGCCGAGACGCTTTCAAAGAACGCATCGGCCGGCGAAGCGAAGGTACCGGCCATGAGGTATGGAATCATGCCGAGGAGGCCCAGGAAGACCCAGACAGCGACCATATACCAGGCCCCTTCGCCGGCGCCCAGATGGCGCTTGTGCGTACGGCCGCGGTAGAGGCAGTAACCCCCGAAGAGGAGCGCTGCCGCGGCGGCCGGACCGAAATAGCGCAGGCCCGCTTCGCCCCAGAAAAGAGCTGCCGCCATGGGGATGAGCAGGACCAGGCCGTTGCCTACCGCCAGGCAGCCGATGAGATAAAAGACAACATTGCGATTCATGCTATTCCCTGCCTTTGAAGTATTTCATGACCTTCTTGGAATATTCCGTCTGGATGAAGAGAATCGTCCTGTCGCCGGGCATGAGGACGGACTGGCCGTTCGGGATGTATGCTTCGTCGTCGCGGACATAGGCGCAGACCAGGCATTCCTTGGGCAGGCGCACATCCATCAGGCGGTGCCCTGCGACCGGTGCCCCTTCCTGGACGATGACTTCCACCGCTTCGGCCTTGGCCCCTTCCAGGAGAGAAACAGAGACGACGCCGCCGCGGCGGGCAAAGGCCAGGACTTCGCTGGCCGAGAGGAGGCGCGTCGAAAGGACGATGTCGACGCCGACTTTTTCCATCAAGTCGCCGTATTCGATGCGCGACACGCGGACGATGGTCTTCTTGGCGCCGAGGTGCTTGGCGATGAGGGCCAGCATCAGGTTGAGGCGGTCATCATCAGTGAGGCAGATGACAACATCCGCGTCCGCGATGCCTTCCTGTTCGAGGAGGTCGATATCCGTGCCGTCGCCGTAAATGGACAGACCGTTGTCGAGAAGTTCTGCAACCTGACGGCAGCGTTCGCGGTCCTTATCGAAAATCTTGACCTTGATGCCTTCTTTATCAAGCATGGGTGCCAAAAAACGGCCCGACCGGCCGGCGCCGATGATGATGACCCGTTCGACCATCTTCGTGTCGCTGGGGACGAAGTTCTTGCTGAACTTCTCGATGGCCTTCGGATCGCCGATAAAGTAGGCATTGTCCCGCGGGAAAAGGCAGTCATCGCCGTGCGGGATGATCATGCGGTGGTCGCGGAAAATCATGCCCGCCAGGATAGACGGCGGCATGTTCATGTCCTTAAAAGGAATATTGATCAGCGGCGAATGGCGGCGGACCTTCGTTTCAAAAAGGCGAACCTTGCCGTTGGCGAAATCTTCGACGTTGAGCGCTGCCGGCGTCATCAGGATGCGGTTGATTTCACGAGCCGTGATCATTTCCGGGTTGAGCATCAGGTCGATGTCGAAATTTTCCTTCAAATAATCCTTCGCTTCCGAGAGGAACTGCATATCCCGGATGCGGGCCGCCGTATACTTGATGCCGTGCTTCTTAGCCATGATGCAGGCTACCATATTGACTTCGTCGATAGCCGTGCAGGCGACGAGGATGTCTGCGCCGCGGATATCCGGGTCGTTCATGGTAATCGGACTGGCACCGTTAGCCAGGACCGTGAGGACATCGAGAGTATTCTTGACGGCTTCCAGCCGTTCTTCATTATGATCGACGACGATGACGTCGAACTGTTCATTCGATAAGAGCTCGGCAATACTATAACCCAGCTTGCCTGCCCCAACGACAACAATACGCAAAGGAAAAACCTCCTTTTATTGAGTTTGAAGTTTGAAGTTTGAAGTTTGAAGTAACATCAAACCTACAACATCAAACAATAAAGAAAAAGGGAATTGCGCGCATGATAGACGATGCTTTCATGCGGCAAGTCCCTACTGATAATAGCACATTTTTCTTTTCTTGTATACGGCAGGCGTCCAAATCGCCTAGCGGCAGGCACCGAGGCGCTGTTTGCATTCGTACATTTTGGCATCGGCACGATTGAAGACGTCTAACATCATCATATAATAAAAAAGGAACGGCTCGAAAAAGTTTAATCTATTTGACTGAGGGGGTGCTTTCCCCTCCTGCTAACTCGGACTCCGAGACGGCAGGAGCCTATTCCAATAAAAAAACGGACCTGTGCATAACGGCCGAAACCGTTACACACAGACCCGCTGCGGCATTATTCAATTTTAAAGAACTGTCTTTCACTATCAGGCTATGCACAGGATTCGCGCGGGCTTGCGATAGGCAAGCCCC
>URLP01000025.1 GCA_900548635.1 uncultured Megasphaera sp. | reverse complement strand
GCCCCTACGGTGCTCAACGATGAACGATCATTCTTCGTCTAAAAGTTCATCAAATTTTGCATTGGCTGCATCGAATTCTTCATCTGTCGGTGCGACGTAGACGTCTTCGCCGTCTTCTTTGTCGACGCGGGCGATGATGGCGTCGCCGCCTTCTTCATCTTCCGTGACTTCGACGAGGAGCGCAAAGACCTTGCCGTCCATGTCGAGGCGCTGTACTTCCTGATACTCTACTTCGTTGCCTTCGTCATCCGTTGCCGTAACAATGATGACTTCTTCCAATTCGTTGTTCATTTCTTCCGACATGATAGTCCTCCTTAGTGTGAATGAGCGTCTAAATAATTCTGTAAAATAAGGATTGCTGCCATTTTATCGACAAACTGCTTGCGCTTTTCGCGCCGCACATTTCCTTCTTTCAAGACATTCTGGGCCATAACGGTCGTCAGGCGTTCATCCCAATAGACAATGTCTATATCCGGGACGGTCTTTTGGAATCGTTCGACGAATTCTTCAATTTTCTGCATGTTTTCGCTGTAGTCGCCGTTCATATGGCGCGGCTTGCCTACGACGATGCGGTGCACTTCTTTTTCTTTGATCAGTTCGCGCAGGCGGGCAAAGTCTGCTTCATCCGATTTGCGGCGGATCGTTTCCACGCCCTGAGCCGTAATCAGCAGGGCATCGCTGCAGGCGACGCCTATCGTCTTGGAACCGACATCGAGTCCTAAAATTCGCATATGCCTCCTATAAGTTGTGCTGTTTGACGTACGAACGGACTAATTCTTCAATCAGCTCATCCCGTTCGATGCGCCGGATATTGCTGCGAGCATTGTTGTGGCTCGTGATATACGTCGGGTCACCGGACAGGAGATAGCCTACGATCTGATTAATCGGATTGTACCCTTTTTCTTCCAATGCATGATATACCTCTTCCAGAATCATGGATGCAACGGTCTTTTCTTCATTTCGATCTTGCACAATCATCGTTTCGTCGCTTACTGCCATGTTCACTCACATCCTTTTTATTCAACTGGCATGACTGCCAAAATTTATCCTAAAATACCGCGTACGGCATCAACGCCTGCTTTCAGGGCATCGGCAAGTTTTTCCGGTTCCTTGCCGCCGGCCTGGGCCATATCGGGACGGCCGCCGCCGTTGCCGCCGGCTGCCTGTGCGGCAGCTTTGATGATCTTGCCGGCATGGAGGCCCTTCTTCGTATCGCTCTTGGCGACTTTGCAGACGAAGTTGACCTTGCCGTCATGGGCCATGCCCAGGAGGACGACGCCGCTGCCGAGCTTGTCGAGGACCGTATCGGCCAAATCGCGCAGGTTGTCCATGGAATCAGCCTGAGCGGCTGCGGCCACAACGGGAACACCGCCGATGTCTTCTTTGGCAGACAAGATGCTGTCCATATCGGAAAGGGCTGCTTCTTTCTTAAGCTGAGCCAATTCTTTTTCCGTTTCTTTCAGCTGTGCTGCGAGGGCTTCGACTTTCGCCGGCACATCGCCGACTTTGGCTTTCAAAAGACCTGCCAGCTGCTGCAGTTCCTTGGCATCGTCTTCTGCCAGTTTGAGGGCTGCTGCCCCTGTCACGGCTTCGATGCGGCGGACGCCGGAACCCGTGCCGCTTTCACTGGTGATGCGGAAGGAACCGATGACCGACGTATTGGCAACATGGGAGCCGCCGCAGAGTTCGCAGCTGAAGTCGCCGGCCGAAACGACGCGGACGATATCGCCGTATTTTTCGCCAAAGAGGGCCATAGCGCCCTTCTTCTTGGCTTCATCGAGGGGCATTTCTTCAATGGTCACGGGCACGCTCTTCAGGATTTCGTCGTTGACCATCTTTTCGATCTTATCCAATTCGGCCTGCGTAACCGGCGAGAAATGGGTGAAGTCGAAGCGCAGATGGTCCGGCGTGACCAGGGAACCTGCCTGATTGACGTGGTTGCCCAATACTTTGCGCAGAGCTGCCTGGAGGAGATGCGTTGCCGTATGGTTGCGGGCCAGGTTCATGTGACGCTGCTTGTCGACAGCGATGTCGACAGCATCGCCTGTGCGGAGGACGCCTTCCGTCACTTCTGCAATGAGGTAGACCAAACCGTTCGGCAGGGCCTGGGCATCGGTGACTTTTGCTTTGCCTTCTGCTGCGCAGAGGACGCCTGTATCGCTGAGCTGGCCGCCGCCTTCCGCATGGAAGGGATTGTCGTCGAGGATGATCGTCACTTCTTCGCCGTCGCGGGCTTCGCGCACTTCGACGCCTTCTTTGCCCAGCATGGCGATGGTCGCTTTTTCCGCCGTTTCATCGTTGACCAGTTTCGACTGATCGAGTTTCGTCGTATCCGGCGTAGCGACTTTGGCCGAGACCTTCGTATGTGCCGCGCGGGCCCGGTCCTGCTGTTCCTTCATGGCTGCCTGGAAACCGTCCTTATCAACAGTGAAGCCCTGTTCCGCAGCGATTTCTTCGGTCAGTTCCATCGGGAAGCCGTATGTATCATAGAGTTTGAAGACTTCAGCGCCTGTGAGGACTTTGTCGTCACCGACGTGAGCCATCATGTCGTTCAAAAGTTCCATGCCCTGAGCCAGGGTAGCGCTGAACTGCTTTTCTTCGGTATTGATGATCTGTTTGATCAGTGCTTCATGTTCCCGCGTTTCCGGGTATTCATCGCCGAGGATATCGAGGACCGTATCGACGAGGTCTGCCAGGAAGAGGTCTTTAATGCCCAGGAGGCGGCCATAGCGGACAGCCCGGCGCAGGATACGGCGCAGGACATAGCCGCGGCCTTCGTTGGACGGCAGGATACCGTCAGAAATCATGAAGGTAATGGCGCGGATATGGTCGGCAATAACCTTCATAGCCATTTTCTGGCGCGGATCCGAATAATCGCCGCCGGAAATGGCGATGACTTTTTCAATGATTGGGAAGATGAGGTCCGTTTCAAAGTTCGATTCTTTCTGCTGGATGACCGAAGCCAGTCGTTCCAGGCCGCAGCCCGTATCGATGTTCTTCTTGGCCAGCGGTTCGTACTTGCCGTCTTTCGTGCGGTTGTACTGCGTGAAGACGAGGTTCCAGATTTCCAGATAGCGGTCGCAGTCGCAGCCGACGGTGCACGTCGGTTTGCCGCAGCCCCGTTCCGGACCGAGGTCATAGAAGATTTCGCTGTCCGGACCGCACGGGCCTTCACCGATTTCCCAGAAGTTATCGTCGAATTTAAAGATGCGTTCATCCGCCAGACCGATCATGTTGTGCCAGTAATCATAGGCTTCTTTATCGTCAGGATAAATGGTGACGTACAATTTGTCTGTATCCAGTTCGAGGACTTTGGTCAAAAATTCCCAAGCCCAGGAAATGGCTTCCTTCTTGAAGTAATTGCCGAAGGAGAAGTTGCCCAGCATTTCAAAGAACGTATGGTGACGGGCTGTGCGGCCTACGTTGTCGATGTCATCTGTACGGATGCACTTCTGACTCGTCGTCACGCGGTACGACGGCGGCACGAGCTTGCCTGTAAAATACGGTTTGAGCGGCGCCATACCGGCACCGATGAGGAGCAGGCTGGGGTCGTTTTCCGGAATCAGCGGAAAGCTGTGCAGGACCAGATGTTCCTTGCTCTTAAAGAACTGTAAATACGCTTTGCGGATTTCATTACCCGTCATATACTTCATATTAATAAACACTCCCTCTAATTATCTTTCTACATGGGAAAATTATACGCTTCTTATCCCCTCTTCGGCAACCTTTTATTGGAAAAATTTTGTACTGCCAAAGATTGTATAAGGAAAGGCTAGAGGACGATCCGTTCCCTAGCCCTGCTCTGTTTATCTGCGGACGCGCGTCGCACCGACGTAGCGCGGCGACCAGTAGCCGCTGTCCAGACTGTCGACGCGGATGCCGCCGCTGCTGGTAGCGCTGATGAAATTGTTGTGGCCGACGTAAATGCCCGTGTGGGATACGCCCGGTTCATAGGTCGTAAAGAAAACCAGGTCTCCCGGCATCAGTTCACTGCGGCGCACGCGCTGGCCAACTTCATACTGTTCGTCGGCCAGGCGCGGCAGGTTGATGCCGTTATGGGAAAAGACATATTTCGTAAAGCCTGAGCAGTCGAAGCCTTCTGCCGGCGTGTTGCCGCCAAAGACATAGGGGATGCCCAGGTATTTATAGGCCGAATTGACGAGCTGATTGCCAAAGGCATCGCCGCCCTGGAAATGACGGTACTTCGAGACGGCGCCATTGTTAAAGCGGATATTCTGGCCTTTCTTCATGACTGGCTTGGGCGGCAGCATGGAACGGCTCCCGGTCAGGAGATAATAGGTCCAGCCGCCAACCTTGCCGCTGACCTGGATCTTCTTATCTTTCTGATACTGCGATACAGCCTGAGCCGTATCCTTCGTGTAAAGACCGTTGACGTTGACCTTATAGCCCTTACTGCGCAGAATCTGCTGAATCGAGCGGACTTCATCGCCCCGGCTGCCCACCGTCATCGGCGAGGCGGCCAGCGCCGGCAGCACGGCAAAAACAAAAAGTGCGGCACATATCCAAACTTTATTGATTTTTTTCCACATAAGAACTCCTCTCTGTCTCGAAGGCCATACAACGCAGATGGCATTCTATCTCTCTTTGTGCTGGCCGAGTTCAGCACGCAGCCAATACAGAGGCCTGTGTTTTACCTCTTCAAATATACGTCCTATATACTCTCCGATGACACCGATAAAAATGAGCTGGAAACCGCTGAAAAGGCAGTCGACGATCATCGTCGTCGTCCAGCCGGGCACGGCTTCGCCCACAATATTGCAGTAAATGACATGCAGGATCAGGAGCAGGCTGCAAAGGCCGCT
Source organism: uncultured Megasphaera sp. (assembly GCA_900548635.1). Taxonomy (GTDB): domain Bacteria; phylum Bacillota; class Negativicutes; order Veillonellales; family Megasphaeraceae; genus Megasphaera. Next base: position 12,128 of record URLP01000025.1, on the reverse strand, counting down.
CAGCATGCCGATATAAAAGGAAATCCGCAAAGGGATCTTCGAATAGGCCATGATGCCGTCCAAGGCAAAATGAAGCATCTTGCGCACGGAAAATTTCGATTTCCCGGCGTAGCGCTTCGGTGCTACAAAATGGATGAAAGTCTGGGTATAGCCAATATCACCGATCAGGCCGCGGATGAAGCGGTCGTGTTCCCGGAACTGCTTGAACGTTTCCAGGACCCTTTTATCGATGAGGCGGAAATCAGAACCGCCCGGTGTGATGTGGACCGGAGATACAGCATTCAGTATCTTGTAGTACCATTTCGACGTCATCCGCTTCAAGAAGCCCGCATCATCCGTCGCTTCGCGGATGGTCTGCACGACATCGTTGCCTTCACGCCATTTCTGGACCAATTCAGGAATCATGGACGGCGGATGCTGGAGATCGCCGTCCATGGTGATGACGGCGTCGCCGAGGGCATGGTCCATGCCGCAGGTAATCGCCAGCTGATGACCGAAATTGCGTGCCAGGATAAAGGCCCGCACGTGCTCGTCCTGCTGGGTCAGGCGGCTGAGGATGAGGGGCGTCGCATCTTTAGAACCGTCGTCGACAAAGATGATTTCATATTCCATGTCGAGTGCCGCTGCGGCTTTCGTCGCCTCTTCATAGAACTTCTCAATGTTCGGCTGTTCATTGTATACAGGAACGACAATCGACAATAACTGCCGTCCCGTCCCTCTTGCTTCTAAATTCAATTATATCATCCCAATATTTTTATTGTCAAAATCGGCAGCTTTGCTGTCTGCTACGACAGACGCCAGGAATTTGCTGATTTCTGCTTGTGAAGCATAGCCGATGATGCGTTTCAGCGGTTTACCGCCTTTAAAGAACAATAATGTCGGAACCGCCATGATTTCATACTTTTCGGCAATATCCCGCATCGTATCGACGTTGATGCGTACGACCTTCACGTCACCGCCAAAATTCGCAGCGGCCTGGCTGACCTCGGAGTGGACCATCTTGCACGGTTCGCACCAGGGCGCCCAGAAGTCTGCGACGACGATGCCAGGCTGATGAAGGACCTTCACAGTAAAATCGGCATCACTGTCAATCGAAACTACTGCCATGACTATACAACCTCCCATCTGGTCGACACTAATCAGATTTATTATACCACTTTCGCTTAGTGACGCCAACTAGAAAGATTGTTCTTAAAAAAAGGGGCTGTCGCATGAAGCGACAAGCCCCTTTTGTGGTTCGTTTGCAGTACTTCAAACTTCAAACATCTTCACCCGTTCGAAAAGGTTCTTGGCCAAAGGTCCGAAGCCGTCGCGTTTTAATGACGAGTAGGCTACAGCCGGCCGGTCGGACGGGAAGAGTTTATTCAATTGAGCCAGGCTGCGGTTCTTTTCACTGGCTTTCAGTTTATCCGCTTTGGTGCCGACAATCTGGAGCGGCACGCCGGCATCGGCCAGCCAGTCATAGGCCTGCTGGTCGATAGCCAGCCCCGGATGGCGCAGGTCGACGAGGAGACAGAGGACGCAGAGGTTGGGCGACTGCGTGACGTATTCACCGATGAAGGCGCTCCACATGTCACGGTTCCTGCCGCCGGTCCTGGCAAAGCCGTAGCCCGGCAGGTCGACGAGATAGAAAGGCAGGCGCTGCTGCTCCCCTTCTTCGTCGCGGCGGCGCAGAGCGGCGCGGAAATAATTGATGGTCTGCGTCTTGCCCGGTGCACCGCTGACGCGAGCAAGACCCCGGTGGTTGCAGAGGGAATTGATCAGGCTCGATTTGCCGACGTTGGAGCGGCCCAGGAAGGCCACTTCCGGCAAGCCGTCCTGGGGATACTGATCCTTACGGACAGCCGTCGTGGCGTATTCCGCCTTGATGATATCGTACGAAGCCATCAGGACTTCACCAGTGCCTGAGCCAGCACTTCATCCATGTGATGTACGAAGACGAATTTCACGTCCTTCTTGACGGACTGCGGTACATCGGCCATGTCGCGCTTGTTTTCTTCAGGCAGGAGGATTTTCTTGATGCCCGCCCGGTGGGCAGCGATGACTTTTTCCTTGATGCCGCCGACAGGCAGGACCGTGCCGCGCAGCGTGATTTCACCGGTCATGGCTACGTCGTGGCGGACAGGTTTGCCCGTCAGGGCCGAGGTGATGGCCGTAGCCATGGTGATGCCCGCAGACGGACCGTCTTTCGGGATCGCCCCTTCGGGCAGATGGATGTGCAGGTCCATGGTCGAATAGAAGTCTTCCGAAAGGCCCAGGGCTTCGGCACGGCTGCGGATGTAAGTGACGCCGGCTTCGGCCGATTCCTTCATGACATCGCCGAGCTGACCTGTAAGCAGGAGGCGTCCCTTCCCTTTGACAGCGACGGCTTCTGTTTCCAGGACTGTGCCGCCGACCTGGGTCCAGGCCATGCCTGTGACGATGCCGACTTCGTCATTTTTATGGACCGTTTCAGGCAGGAATTTCACGGGCCCTAAGAGTTTTTCCAGATTCTTGACGGAGACGCTGAGAGGCACTTCATCATTCATCAGCAGGGATTTGCCGATGCGGCGGCAGACCGTGCCGATATTCTTTTCCAGGCTGCGGACGCCGGATTCACGCGTATAATCTTCGATGATATGGCGCAGGACGGCGTCGGAGAACTTGGCCTGGCTCGCCTTGAGGCCGTTTTCTTTGACCTGCTTCGGTACGAGGTAGCGCTTGGCGATCTGGACCTTTTCTTCTTCCGTATAGCTCGTGAATTCGATGACTTCCATGCGGTCCAGGAGAGGCCGCGGGATATCACTGATGACGTTGGCCGTCGTAATCCAGAAGACTTTCGACAAGTCGAAAGGCAGTTCCAGGAAATGGTCGCTGAAGGTGCTGTTCTGTTCCGGATCAAGGACTTCCAGCATGGCCGAGGCCGGGTCGCCGCGCATATCCGAGGTCATCTTGTCGATTTCGTCGAGGAGGAAGACCGGGTTCTTGACGCCGGCCTGCTTCATGCCTGCCAGGATACGGCCCGGCAGGGCGCCGATATACGTACGGCGATGGCCGCGGATTTCCGCTTCATCGCGGACGCCGCCTAAAGAGACGCGGACGTACTTGCGGTTCATAGCGCGGGCGATGGATTTAGCGATGCTCGTCTTGCCCGTGCCCGGAGGACCGACAAAGCAGAGGATCGGGCCTTTCAGGCTGTGCGTCAGCTGTTTGACGGCCAGGTATTCGATGATGCGGTCCTTGACTTTCTTCAGGCCGTAATGGTCTTCGTCGAGGACGCGCTGGGCTTCGTTGAGATCCAGGCGGTCCTTCGTTTCCTTCTTCCAGGGCAGGGCCATGGCCCAGTCGAGGTAGGTACGGATGATGGCCGATTCTGCCATCATGGGCGGCATGGAATCAAGGCGGTCAACTTCCTTGAGAAGAGCTTTTTCGATGTCTTCATCGAGCTTCATCTTCCGAATCTTGTCGCGCAATTCCTGGACTTCCGTGTCTTTATCGACTTTATCGCCCAGTTCTTCGTGAATGGCCTTGATCTTTTCGCGCAGATAGTATTCTTTCTGCTGCTGGTCCATCTTGCCACGGACTTCCATGTTCAGCTTCGATTCCAGATTGGCAATATCTACTTCCGTATCGAGGAGAGAAGCAATGCGGCGTAGGCGTTCTTCGACGTCGAGCGTTTCCAGCAGCTGCTGGCGGATGACCAGGCGCAGGGGCAGTTCGGAAGCAGCAAAATCAGCGAGGACGCCCGGTTCGTCGAGGCGCTTTGCCGTTTCACTGGCTTCTTCGCCGTCGCGGAGATTGCCCAGCCAGTCAAGGAGACGTTTAAGGACGACGCGGCGCAGGGCTTCTTCTTCGACTTCATTGCGGCTGATTTCAGCCACTTTGACGGCAGCCCCTTCGAGGTAGTCTTCTTTCTGGGAAAAGCCCTGCATGCGGACGCGGGAGATGCCGTTGACTAAAATGCGGACCAGGCCGCCGGGCATGCGCAGGAGCTGTTCGATCTTGACCAGGCAGCCGATGGTATAGACATCGTCAAAGCCCGGATTGTCTTCGTTCTCATCGACCTGTGTCGCTACGAGGAGCTGGCGGTCGTGTTCCATGGCATAATCGACAGCTGCCAGGGACGTATCACGGCCGATGTCGATGTGGCTGACCAGTTTCGGATAGACGACGATGCCCCGCAGAGGTACGAACGGCAGGGCCAGGATGTCCTTTTCATCAATAACGAGATTTTCCATACATTCACCTTCTTCTATAGAAAATAAAACTCATTTCCGGATTAAGAAATGAGTTTTATTGTACATTATATCATTTTGCCTCTTTCAGGACGAGATCGGGCTCAGCGCCTTCTTTGACGCACTTTTCCGTAACGATGCACTTGGCGACGTCATCGCGGCTCGGCACGTCAAACATGACATCGAGCATGATCCGTTCGATGATAGAGCGAAGTCCGCGGGCACCGGTATTGCGCCGCAGCGCTTCCTTGGCAATCGCCGTGAGCGCTTCCGGCGTAAATTCGAGATCTACGTCGTCCATGGAGAGCATCTTCTGATACTGCTTGACCAGGGCGTTCTTCGGTTCTGTCAGGATGTGCACCATCGCGTCTTCATCAAGAGGATTGAGGGTAACCAGTACAGGCAGACGGCCAATCAATTCCGGGATGAGACCGAATTTCTGGAGGTCTGTCGGAATGATTTCCTTGAGGAGCGATTCCATGGAATGTTCGGACTTGGAATGGATGTCCGCACCGAAGCCCATGTTCTTGTCTGTCGTACGGTTGAGGATCGTCTTGTCGATACCGTCAAAAGCACCGCCGCAGATGAAGAGGATATTCGTCGTATCAATCTGGAGCATTTCCTGATGGGGATGCTTGCGGCCGCCCTGAGGCGGAACGCCGGCGACGGTACCTTCGAGAATCTTGAGGAGTGCCTGCTGAACGCCTTCGCCGGAAACGTCGCGAGTAATGGACGGGTTTTCCGACTTGCGGGCAATCTTATCGATTTCATCGATGTAGATGATGCCCCGTTCGGCTTTGGCAATATCGTAATCAGCCGCCTGGATGAGTTTCAAGAGGCAGTTTTCGACGTCTTCACCGACATAGCCGGCTTCGGTCAGGCTCGTCGCATCGGCGATGGCAAAGGGCACATCGAGGAGACGGGCCAGGGTCTGGGCCAGGAGGGTCTTGCCGCTCCCGGTCGGGCCGACCATGATGATGTTCGATTTCTGGAGCTCTACGTCGTCATCAGCAGCGCTGAAATTGGTCTGGAGCCGCTTGTAGTGGTTGTACACGGCGACGGAAAGGGTTTTCTTGGCCGCTTCCTGACCGATGACGTATTCATCGAGAGTGGCCTTGATTTCATGAGGCGTCGGCAGGTCTTTCAACTGAAAGTCCGGTGTTTCTTCGGCCTTTTCTTCTTCCATGATGTGTTGCGCGACGGCAACACATTCGTCGCAGATATATACGCCCGGACCGGCGATGAGCTTCTGTACTTCGCTCTGAGGCCGGCCGCAGAAACTGCAGCGCGGTTCGTCATTCCTATCGTTCATGTTGTTTTCCTCCTGTCCTATTTCGTTTCATCCGGCAGCGGACGGGTCAGGATTTCGTCGATCAGGCCGTATTCTTTGGCAGCTTCGGCGGTCATGAAGTTATCCCGTTCCGTATCTTTCTGGATGACGTCAATGGGCTGTCCCGTATGTTTGGACAAGAGGCCGTTCAATTCTTTACGCATGCGCAGGATTTCACGGGCATGGATTTCGATTTCCGTCGCCTGGCCCTGGACACCGCCCAAAGGCTGGTGAATCATGACCTGCGAGTGCGGCAGGGCAAAGCGCTTGCCCTTGGCACCGGCCGTCAGGAGGACCGAAGCCATGCTGGCTGCGGAGCCTACGCAAATCGTCGAAACGTCGGGTTTGATGTACTGCATTGTATCATAGATAGCCATGCCGGCAGTGACGACACCGCCAGGGCTGTTGATGTATAAGTGGATATCCTTGTCAGGATTTTCTGCTTCCAGGAAAAGGAGCTGGGCGATGATGCTGTTGGCAACATTGTCGTCGATTGGGCCGCCGAGGAAGACGATGCGGTCTTTCAAGAGACGGGAATAGATATCATAGCTCCGTTCCCCCTGCGCCGTCTGTTCGACGACGATAGGTACATACATATTTTTCAAAACTAACACCTCCGGATAACGCGTTTCCGGGATTAGTCTTCAGCCTTTTTGTCTTCTTCAGCCTTCGCTTCGTCTTTCTTTTCTTCGTTCGGGTCAACGGCATTCTTGAGGATGAAGCTTGCTGCTTTTTTACGGCCGACAGACTGTACGAGCATGGGAACGCGGTGTTCTTTCAAAATAATCTTGTAGACTTCTTTCGGGTCTGCGCCGAAGTTCTGGGCCATCGTGATGATTTCAGCCTGGAGGTCGATGTCTTTGACTTCGATGTTTTCAGCTTTGGCGATGGCTTCGAGGACGAGGTCCATCTTTACATTTTCTTTTGCAGGTTCTGCATAGTGTTCTTTGAGTTTGTCCATGTCCTGGTTCATGTACTTGAGGTAATCGTCCAGGGTCATGCGCTGTGTTTCCAGTTTCATGGAAAGTTCTTCGATCATCTGGTCGATTTTGTCGTCGATCATGACCTGCGGGATGTCGACTTCCGCATTGTTGACAGCGGTCTTCAGGACTTCAGAGTTGAACTTTTCGAGAGCCTGGAAGGAAGCTTTCGATTCAAGGCGTTTGCGGATATCGGCTTTGAGATCGTCGACGCTGTCGAATTTACCGGCTTCTTTTGCGAATTCGTCATCGATAGCCGGGAGTTCGCTGCGTTTTACGTCGTTGACTTTAACGGCGAAGACAGCTTCTTTGCCAGCCAAGGATTTTTCAAAGTAATCTTCCGGGAAAGTAACTTTGACGTCTTTTTCGTCGCCTGCTTTGCAGCCGATGAGCTGATCTTCAAAGCCCGGGATGAAGCTGCCGGAGCCAATCTGGAGCGGATAGGACTTGCCTTCGCCGCCTTCGAAAGCTTCGCCGTCGACAGTGCCTTTGAAGTCGATGACTGCAAAGTCGTCTTTTGCGATTTCCGTGCCTTCCGGAGCAACGACGAGCTTGGCGTGCTGTTTCTGGAGGTTGCCGAGTTCTTTGGAAACGTCTTCATCTGTAACATTTACTTTATCTTTGGCAACGGTAATGCCTTTGTATTCGCCGAGTTTGACTTCCGGTTTTTTCGTAATCGTCGCTTCAAAAACGACATCTTTGCCTTTTTCGTCGGTAATGATGTTCAATTCCGGTTCTGTGACAGGAACGATGCCTTCCTGATCGAGGGCGTCGCTGTAGGCTTTATTGGCAATAGCTTCAAAAACTTCCTGTTTGACAGCATCTTTGCCCAAGAAGCTTTCCAGTACCATGCGCGGTGCTTTACCTTTGCGGAAGCCCGGGATATTTACACGGCTTGCCAAGTTCTTGCAAGCGGCTGCAGCCTGTTTGGAAGCGTCTTTGGCAGGCACTTCGATGTGCAGGGTTACTTTGTGCTGGTCTACTTCATTCACTGTTACGTTCATTCTAAGTATGTCCTCCTTATGGGCTGGTAAAGCCCTGAATATCTCTAAAATACCATATTACGCTCTACATCATACCACAACTTTACTTTTTTTACAATATGAGAAAAGGGGCTATCGCTCGTCGGCAGGTGCCAATCTGCGGTATCCCCTTCTTCTGTCAGTTTGATGTTTGATGTTTGATGTTTGAAGCAGTTGGGATAAATTTTTAACCATCCCGCATCAAACATTCTACTTCAAACTTCAAACTCTGTGCTAAAAACAAATAAGGCTGATGGATTAAAACGATTGCAGCAAATTACCGCAGTTCGCAGCCGAATTTTTCTTTCAGGTCTTTGACGATGGCGTCAACCGGGGCCTGGATGTCGGCGTCGGTCAGGGTCCCTTCTTCCGAGCGGAAGACGAGGGAGTAAGCCAGGCTCTTGTAGCCGCGCGGCACCTGTTTGCCCGTGTACATGTCGAAGAGATGGACGGCTTCCAGGTTGTCGCCGCCGTCTTCTTTGATGACCTTGACGATATCGCCGTTCGCCGTTGCCAGCGGTGCCAGGAAGGCCAGGTCGCGGCTCGAAGCCGGGAACTTGGCGACTTTATGGTAATCCGGCAGGAGATTGACCAGAGGCAGGATGGCGTCCATGTGCATTTCAAAGACATAGACCGGGCCGGCAACGTCGTAGTTGTCGACAGCTTTCGGATGGAGTTCGCCGAAGTCTGCCAGGACGTTGCCGTCTTTGACGAAGCGGGCCGCTTTGCCCGGATGGAGCGGTGCGAAATCGGAGACTTCCAGGTCGGCCTGGATGCCGAGACCTGTGAGGACGGCTTCGACGAGGCCCTTGACGTCGTAGAAGTCGTAATTTTCGGCTTTCGACGGCCATTCAGCGGCTGTGCGCTGACCGTAGAGGAGACCGGAAACGCAGAACTTCTGGTCCGGCAGTTCTGTAATGGGCAGTGCCTTGGGGATATAGACCGGCGCGATTTCGTAGATGCCCACAGACGGATTCTTGACGGCCTGGTTGCGGACGAGGACATCCATCAGGGACGGGATAAGGGTCGTGCGCATGAGCGGGAAGTCTTCCGTAATCGGGTTGAGGATCGGTACGGCTTTGTAGACCGGGTCCCCTTCTTTGAAGAGGAGCTTCTTCAGCTGATCCGGATGCATGAAGCTGAAGGTGACCGTTTCGTTGAGGCCGCTGCTGCTGAGGATGCGGGATACTTTTTCCATGACATCATAGGCAAGGCCCGTTTCCCCTACGGAAATATCCGACCAGGGACGGGTGGAAGGAATATTTTCATAACCGTAAATACGCGCTACTTCTTCAGCGATATCCGGCATTTCCGTGCAGTCGCCGCGATAACTCGGAACTTTTGCCGTGATTTTCTGACCGTCGCGGCTCAGTTCGAACTGCAGCGTTTCCAGGATGTGGAGCATCTGGTCTTCGGCAATGTCCGTACCGAGGAATTTATTGACCTGGTCGGCTGTGAAAGAAATATACGTCGTCTGCTGCGGTTTCGGGTAGACGTCGACCACGCCTTGGGCGACGTCGCAGGCTCCCATTTCCTGGAGGAGCTGGGCGCAGCGGTTGATGGAATTAATGCAGCTGTCTGCATCGAGGCCGCGTTCGAAACGGCCCGATGCTTCCGAACGGAGGCCGAGCATGCGGCCTGTATGGCGGATATTGGAGCCCTTGAAAGAAGCGCATTCGAGGATGACGCTTGTCGTCTGATCCGTGACTTCCGAATCCATGCCGCCCATGATGCCGGCGATGCAGCAGGCTTTTTCTTCGTCGGCGATGACCAGCATATTGTCCGTCAGCTTGCGGTCCACATCGTCGAGGGTCTTCATGGCTTCGTCAGCCTTGGCGCGGCGGGCGATGAGGTGATGACCGGCAACTTTGTCGTAGTCATAAGCATGGAGAGGAATGCCCAGTTCAATCATCGTGTAGTTCGTGGCATCGACGACGTTGTTGATCGGGCGGACGCCGGATTTGCGCAGGCGCTGCTGCATCCAAAGCGGCGATTTGCCGATCTTGACGTTGAGGAGAAGGCGTGCCGTATAACGGCTGCACAATTCATCATCATCGATGGAGACTCTGACTTTGCCGTCGATGGAGGTATCGCATTCTTTGACGCTGATTTCCGGATAGCGTGCGGTTTTGCCGCTGAGGACAGCGAATTCGCGGGACAGGCCGACCATGGAGAAGCAGTCGGCACGGTTGGCCGTCAGTTCATATTCATAGACGACGTCGCGGACCTGGAGATAGTCGGCGGCATCGACGCCGAGAGGCGTATCCGGCGGCAGGATCCAGATGCCTTCTCGTTCTTCCGGCAAAAGGAGGCTGTCATCGAAGCCGAATTCGTGAGCCGAGCAGAACATGCCGTTGGAAAGGACGCCGCGCAGCTTCGAGCGCTTGATTTTGACGCCGCCCGGCAGATGCGCGCCGTGGACAGCGACGGGAACGACCTGTCCGACGCGGACGTTGGTCGCTGCCGTGACGATCTGCAGCTCTTCGTCCCCCATGTCGACCTGGCAGACGACGAGCTTGTCTGCGTCGGGATGTTTATCGATTTTGAGGATTTTCCCGGTCTTTACTTTTTTGACTTCCGTCCCCCAGTGTTCGACCTGTTCGACAGGGATACCGGCGATGGTCAGTTTATCAGCGAATGCCTGCAGGTCCTGGTTCATGTCGATATCGACATAGTCCTGCATCCATGTTAAAGAACTTTTCATGATCTATCTACCTCCGAAATTAGAACTGGTTCAAGAACCGCATATCGTTTTCATAGAACAGGCGCAGGTCATCGACGCCGTATTTCAGCATAGCAATGCGTTCGACGCCCATGCCAAAGGCAAAAGCATTGACCTTTTCAGGGTCATAGCCATTGAGGCGCAGTTCTTCCCAATTCGTTACGCCGCAGCCGAGGATTTCCAGCCAGCCCGTGTGCGAGCAGACGCGGCAGCCCTTGCCGCCGCACATGACGCAGGAAATATCGACTTCTGCGCTCGGTTCCGTAAAGGGGAAGTAGCTGGCACGGAAGCGGACTTTCGTCTGTGCGCCGAACATGTCATGCAGGAAGTCTTCCAGGATCCCTTTCAAATCGGAAAAGCGGATGTCCTTGTCAACGACCATGCCTTCCATCTGATGGAAGACCGGCGAATGGGTGGCGTCGTAGTCGCAGCGGTATACTTTGCCCGGCGCGATGATCTTGAAGGGTTCGTTCGGTTTATGCGCCTGCAGGGTCCGCGCTTCCATGCCGGACGTATGGGTACGCAGGAGAATATCATCCGTGACGTACATGGAATCCTGCATATCCCGGGCCGGATGGTCATCGGGCAGATTCAGGCATTTAAAGTTGTAGTAGTCCGATTCAATATCCGGACCAGTAACGAGAGAAAAGCCCATGCGCAGGAACGATTCTTCCATTTCCCGCAGCGTCTGATGCAGGATATGTTCATGCCCCATGACGGGTTTGCGACCCGGCAGGGTGATGTCGATTTTTTCCGATTCGATCTTGGCAGCCAGTTCTTTTTCCTTGACTTCTTCCATCTTCGCTTTCAGCTGTTCTTCGATGGCATTGCGGGCTGTATTGACCAACTGGCCGATTTTCGGCCGTTCTTCCTTGGAAAAGTTCTTCATTTCCTTCATAATCGCTGTCAGTTCCCCTTTTTTACCCAGGAACTGGACGCGGATATCCTGTACGTCCTGAAGATGTTCGCTCTTGGCGAGCTGTTCATTGACGGCCGCTTTAATGGCCTCGATCTTGTCACTGATCATGTTTTCTTCCTCCTAATGGCAAGTACATAAAAAATAGACTTCCGCCCCCTAAGGGGCGAAAGTCTGATTCGCGGTACCACCCTACTTGATTCTCGATTGTCCTGTAACGGGAACACCCGTCCTGCCTACTCCGTTCAACAGGAGGCTCTAAAGTGAACGCACGGGACAGCCGCTGCCGGGCTCTCAATCCATGACCCGGATTTCCTGTAAACGTCATCACGTCCTGTACTCTCTTTATCATTGCCATAATATTTTGTGTAATCTATTGTATCAGTAAAGTGTCTTATTGGCAATAACCAAACGCTGAATTTGGTTCGTGCCTTCGTAAATCTGCATGATTTTCGCGTCGCGCATGTATTTTTCGACGGGATATTCCTTGATATAGCCGTAGCCGCCCATGACCTGGACTGCATCGGTCGTGACCTGCATGGCGACGTCGGAAGCATTGCATTTGGCAATAGCAGCTTCGCGGCTGAAGTCCATGCCCTGGTCTTTCATCCAGCAGGCACGGTGGACGAGGAGGCGGGCACCTTCGACTTTCATGGCCATATCGGCGATCATGGCCTGGACCATTTCAAAGGAAGCGATGGGCTTGCCGAACTGGACGCGGACCTTGGCATAGTCACAGCAGGCCTGGAAAGCCGCTTCAGCGATGCCGACAGAAACGGCGCCGACGAAGGGACGGGCTGCATCGAGGGTATCCATGGCGATGCGGAAGCCGCGGCCTTCACGGCCGAGACGGTTTTCGACAGGGACGAAGCAGTCCTGGAAGATGAGTTCCGTCGTGTTCGAAGCGCGGATACCCATTTTGTTTTCTGCTTTGCCGACCGTGA